>JAQYWP010000227.1 GCA_029379285.1 Rhizonema sp. PD38 | reverse complement strand
TATTTAAATAGCAGAATTTTCTCTAATTTTCTTTCAAAATGAGAATTGCTGCTTTAGGACTTACGCACTGTACAAATTAACCATAATATGCTAGATGATATTCGGTTATTTTATGCGCTTTGTATAACCCTGATTTACTCGCATATTTGTGATCACTAAGTGCTTAATATGCCTGAAACACCCAAATTTCGTATAGTACTTATGTACGATGCGTAAGTCCTACGGAAATGGAAACTGGGGATACACCAACATGTCCAACGATTTTTCCATCAGCCTCGGCGACGAGAGAAACTGTCAAATGCCCTGAGTTACGCAAGGCATCAACAATAAGCTGCTCAGTGTGGCTGGCTAATATGGCAGGCATTGAGAAATGCGGCTGTTGTCAATGCCTTTATGAGAGCAACATCAGAAGTAACTTCTTTTCGGATCTTTATATTCATCGCTGATAATGCAGAAATATAATGATGATAGCCCTCTATTTTAGAAATTAATTATGAATCAGAAAGAGAATAATGCAGAATCGAGTGTAGATCAATCTTCTCTACATTCAGGTGAACGTTACTGGGGGAAAGTTGAGGTTATAGAGGAAGGAGATACTTATAGAATTAGTCGTGTTGAAATTAAACCTAAGTACAGCATAAAACCGCAAATTCACTATCATCGTAGTGAACATTGGGTGGTAGTCTCTGGGACAGCAAAGGTGTTTTGTGGTGATGAGGAAAAACTGCTTAATCGAAACGAGTCAACCTATGTCCCTCCCGCAACACTTCATAGAGTAGAAAATCCGGGGTTTATTCCGTTAATTGTTCTGGAAATTCAAAATGGTGAATATTTAGGTGAAGATGACACAGAACGCCCTTATGACTTAAATTTGGTCAAGCCTGTCGCACAGTAGAAGTGACATTTGTCTATTTTTAACTACCAGTGGAACAGTAGTGTCTTTCCCCTAGTTTCCAAAACTGAAGTGCAACGATCAGAAACAGAATACCCGCCATTGGGGAAATGTAACAAAACCACAAAGGTGCTGAAAAAGTATTTTCCTTTCCCAGCACAGCGAGGAGAGGAAAATAGTTCACGCAAGCAAGTGGTACTAAGAAAGTGAAGAATTGCTGAAACCACTTTCTATAAATTGAAAATGGGTACTCAGCCGTTTCGACTCCTCCATAAGTGAGGATATTCATAATTTCAAGAGACTCGATAGTCCAGAAAGTCAGCGTTGCCTGCATAATGACAATACCAACAAAGAGTGCAACTCCACCAAGAAACGAGCTGCTCAAAAGCCATAATATTTTTAAAGTAAAAGGGATGTGGAGAGTTGCAAGCGACCACCCTATGACTACGAAACCTTGAAAAAATCGTCCTATGCGTTTTAAAGTAAATTCTGTGCCTAGAAGTTGCAGCACGGTGGTGCGCGGACGCAGCAGCAAACGATCAAAGTCACCACTTTTAATGATTTTTCCAAATGTGTCAAATCCCCGTCCCAAAGCATCAGCACAGGCAAAAGAAACATTGACCATTCCGTAAAAAAGAGCAACTTCCCCTAGAGTCCACGTACCAATACTATTAAATCGGCTAAAAAGTGCCCATACTCCTAAAAATTCTATTGCAGTTCCTAGAAGTTGCCCGATAACTTGCAGCACGAAAGACACTTTATATTGCATTTGCGATTTGAAGGATACGGAGATATATCGTTTGTAGAGATAAAAAGCGTTCATAATTATCCTCCTTGAATGACAAGCTTTTTAACACCACTATTGACAAGAAAACGTCCAATGAAAACAATAACAATTATCCAAAAAGCTTGATGGAGCAATACATTTAACACAGTATTTGGTGGCAGATTACCAGTATATAGACGAAAAGGTTGGTCGAGAAGCGCTGAGAAAGGAAGTTTATTCAAGACAGGCTTGATCCACTCAGGAAAAAATGGTAGAGGAACAATCATTCCTGAAAGTATACTCACGAGACTGGGAAAGATACTATTAATCCCCTCGCCAGAAAGCGTCCACATTATAGATACAGTTAGAAGCATGGTCAATGCAGACGAAAGAAGAATTGCACCGAAAAAAGAGAGAACAAAGGCAATGAAAGCAGCAAACGAGGGAGGAAAATAAAGCGACCATTGAGAAAGTCCAACCAGAGGCAAAAGAAAAATTGTTATGCAAAGAAGAGGGATACCACGGAGGAGGAGAGGTGCTGTACGCATTGCCAGAGCGCGAGTCAACCAGAAATTGTACAGGTCGGTAGGTCGGAGTAGGTCGTATCCTACAGCACCAGAACGGATCAACTCTTGAATTTCTCTATCGCCTCCCCAAGGGACAATCGCCATGAGAAACGCTTGACCCAGCCACACATATCCTAAAGTCTCACGAAAAGTCATAGGTTGAACGGAGGTCGCATGGGTGAAAAATGCCTCTAAAACCATGACTTTCAAGAACCCCCAAAAAAGCTGAGTTGTAACCCCTGCTAAAGCAGCAGTACGATATTGCAACAGAAGTGCAAATCTGGCAACAAACAGTGACCAATATGCTTGCATCCTAAAAACCTCCTGATTTGGCGTAAAGTTCAGCAACTATCTCCTCAATCGGTGGATTTTCTACAAAAAGGTCTTCGACTTCGTGTTTCGATGTAACCTGGCTAATCAGGGATGCCGCAGAAGTTTTTGTTGAGTCAAAGGCAAGTGTGATAGTGTGATCTTCTTGAGAAACTATACTGATTCCTTCTTCCTCAAATAAAAAATCATCGTTTTTCAGGTGTATTCTTAAATACCGACGCGAAGAAACTTGGGAACGTAGCTTTGTCAGAGAACCATCACAAAGAATCTCACCCCCACCGATAATAATGACGCGATCGCACAATGCCTCAATATCATCCATATCGTGGGTCGTCAGGATGATGGTGACATTATGAGTTTTATTGAGATCTTTAATAAATTTTCTGACGGCAAGCTTGGAAACTGCATCAAGTCCAATGGTGGGTTCATCAAGAAAAAGAATCTCAGGTGTGTGTAGCATTGCTGCGGCAAAGTCACATCGCATCCTTTGTCCGAGGCTTAATTGTCTCACAGGGGTAGAGAGAAAATCTGAGAGATCAAGCAAATCAATCATTTCTTCGCATGTCTTGCGATACTTTGATTGAGAAACGCGATAAATATCCCGCAGTAAATCAAAAGATTCTATGACTGGTAAGTCCCACCATAGTTGCGTTCTTTGACCAAACACAACACCAATACGACTCACATGCTGGATTCTATCTTTCCAAGGTGTGCGGTCGCCAATGATGCATTTCCCACCTGAGGGCACTAAGATCCCACTTAAAATTTTAATGGTGGTCGATTTACCAGCACCATTTGGACCAATGTAGCCTACAAGCTCTCCTTTTTCTAGCGAGAACGAAACTCCTTTGAGTGCATGGATTTTTCTAGTTTTTCGCTGCACAAGTCCGCTTATTGAACCGAAAATCCCAGAGGAGCGTTCAGACACAAAGAAAGTCTTCCTGAGGTCTTCAACTTGAATGTGAGACATATGTTACCAATCTTTTAAGTAAGTTGGTGTGAATAAACACAACTTTACATTGGGGCAAAGCCCTCTGCACACAGGATTCTGCCCGGATCTCTTTACTTTGTTAATGGTTAGTAGGGGCAGATTTTATCTAATAGTATAATTAATTTTCGGAAAGGTTTATTGAAGAAACTTGGTATTAAGTTCTAACTTCTCTCCCAGCCACAGGGCATGTTCTGTATGGTCTTTGAGATCATTTCCTGTCTCAGGGTGAACAAGAATATCCAACTCTTCGGAGTCTGATAAGTGATTGCCTGGTCGAAAGCTAAAGAGTGTTTGCATACCCGCAGACTGGGCGGCCTTTAGCTCCATTGTTACATATTAAGCTTCGTAAGACCCAGACACCCGACTTTTTGTGCTTGAGTCGGGTGTCTTGTTTTTCACTATTTTCAAAACTTGTGTTATCTTGAAAGCAAGATACTACGAAACCTTTGTCAATTTACTGTAGTCATACGTAAATCTTAAAATAGTCCATCAAAAAAGGTACGTAGTTGCGCTTTAGTCGCAAAGGAGTAAGTAGGAAGTTTACTATGGCTATCCAAACTGTTGGGATCTTAAGTCCAGGTGATATGGGGCAAGCGATCGCTGGTGTACTGACTCAGCATGGATTGAGGACGGTTGCAGCGCTGGATAACCGTAGTGAAAGAACTCGGCAATTAGCAACTGAGGCAAAAATTGAGGATGTAGGCTCACTCAATCGCCTTGTCTCCGAATCAGATGTGTTGCTTTCAGTTTTAGTGCCTTCCTCTGCTACCGAGGCAGCAAAGCAGGTAGGTGAGGCAATACGCAACGTTGGTAAAAACCTCCTGTATGTAGACTGCAATGCGATCTCACCTGGTAAAGTCAGAACAATTGAGGAAATTATCCAAGCGTCTGGAGGGCACTTTGTAGATGCGGCAATCATTGGCCCACCACCGCGTGTGCCAAATCGTACCCGAATTTACGCATCGGGAGTCCATGCAGGCGAACTAGCACAATTGCGTGACTCTGGACTGGATATCCGTGCGATCGGTGATGAGATCGGGCAGGCTTCTGGTTTGAAGATGTGCTACGCCGCACTAACGAAAGGGCTGATAGCGATTGGCACGGAATTACTTATTGCCGCACATCGCCTAAGTTTAGAAGAAGCGTTGTGGGATGAATTGTCAACTAGCCAAAAGGAACTGGTTGACTGGTTGACTCGTTCTATACCAACGATGCCACCGAAAGCACACCGTTGGGTTGGTGAGATGGAAGAGATAGCAGCTACCTTTGGTGCTGTTGATTTGACAGAACTTACCTTTGAGGGAGCGGCAGAGGTTTACCGACTTGTACAAGAGACAGACTTAGGAAAGGAAACTCCTGAAGAACGCGATCGCAACCGTCAACTTGCTGAGATTATTGCTAAGTTGTCAAGCAAGAAATAAAACCCACTATTTGATGCCTCAATGCATTTATGATCAGCGCAATTTCACGACTCTTGCTTGTATTCACAAATTACAGTAGTTTTCACATAAATGAACTACATTATTGGTAAGGGCGAAAAGCCGGAAGGTCCTTAGCAGATGTGATTTTAGTCTTGTCATCAAGTATGAGACACTGTCTAAAACCTGTCAACATTAGTAGTACTGGTGGTCTGCTATCCTCTTGCATATTCTAGACTTAATCCGACTTCAGTCTCCGTACAATTAATGTAAATATTCTCATTCAGAAGGCAGCTATGATCCCATGTTTTTAAACGTAGGATCGAAATAAGGACGCCGTATTTCTTGCGAAGCTGTCCGGACAGCTTCGCGCCTCTCGAAATACATCTTCTTTTTTAGTGAGCTTTATACTCACAACTAAAGTTTTTATTAATACTCCGAACCTTCTGTCTTCTGCCCTCGTCCCTCTACCTTTCTTTGTAAACAAAGGCACACAATCACTAACATTAACGGCTTCACCGATTACAGCTACATCCCGATTATCGCGGTTCTGCCTAATCTACTTGCCGTTGCAGAGGTGCCTGCACTATCAAGATGCCGTTTTGTAGCCCCAGTGCGCCGCGACAAAGCGGTCTACCTCGGCCGCCAACTCGGCATCCTCGGGCGCACCCAGGAAGCCGCCGTGCGGCATGCCCTCGAAGATATGCAATTCCACTGGCACATCTGCCTTGCGTAGCGCACGGTGCATCCGGACGGCGTTGGAGAGAAACAGGTCACGTGTGCCAGCCTGAAGAAAGGTCGGTGGGAAGCCGCGCGTGAAATCGCCGAACAGGGGCGACAGGTACGGGTCGGCGAGGTCACATCCGGCGGCGTAGAGTGCATTGCTGTCTGCGAGGCTGCCCTGCAGCACCACGTCTACCATACGGTTCACCTGGAAGCTGTCGCCCGATTCAGTGAGGTCGAGCTCGGGTGTCATGAGTACAAGCGCAGCAGGGAGCGGCAGCCCCTCGTCTCGCGCACGCAGCATCAACGCTGCGGTGAGATTGCCGCCCGCCGACGCGCCGCCAACGATTACGTCGGCGGCAGCGTGATGCTCGAGAAGTGCTTGGTACACCGCTAAACAGTCGTCGAGCGCGGCAGGATAGGGGTGATCGGGTGGCATCCGGTAGTCAATTGCATAGACGGTGACACCATGGCGCTGCGCGGCGAGCTGGGCTCCTGCGCGGCACGGCATACCGTTGCCATAAACCAGTGCGCCGCCGTGGATGTCGATATAGGCACGCTTGCCAGCATCGGCGGGCAGCGTGGCGGGGGTGCCGACATGGACGGTCACACCGGCAATCTTGACCGTCTCCACGCCTGCGGTGACGTGAGCAAGCTGATCAACCATCCTCTGCATGATCGTCTTCTCGGTTTCCGCCCGCGCAGCAGCCCAACCCGCCTTGTCGTCCGGCGCTGGGTTCGGCACCAGATAACGCAGCGTGCCGTCAGGCTTGACGAATTTGGCGAGTGCGGCACGCGCCTCGGCGCTGACAGAGCGCGGGAAGGGCACAAACCGTGCCTCGATCCTGATTCCTGTTGGTTTGTCTATGCTCGTGTCCGTCATTGTGATGCTCCTTTGTTTCAATTGATTCACTTAAACGCTAACAGTGAAAGTCAGTGGTTGCAGATTACCAAAGAAGGTAGCAGAAAGCATCTCGGTCAATCCGCTGCACTGACGTTAGCTGGTTCTCGCACTGATCGCTTCCCTATATCTAACGAGGGACTCAGTTCGGTCACATTTACGGGATACGCGATCTGCCGAAGGCAGCAGCGAAGCTATCGCACCTGACCATCCCCTGAAAAAGGCTTGTAGTATGGTGTAGGCTACTTCAAGTTTCTTTGGCGCTCCAGACCCATCTTAAAGCTGTCGGCGACATAGGAAGGAACATCATTCGGAGCCAGGATCACCTCAATCAGCACACATCTTCCCTCAGTCTGAGCCTGGGCCGCCTTGGTGAAGGCCGTCTCTAACTCGGACTCAGTGGTGACGCAAAGACCCAATGGCTCTTGCGTCTGTGCGAAGTCCATCAGCAACTGATGATAGTTCCAGGAGTGAAGTTCGTTATAGTGCATCTCGCTGTAGCCATCTAGCCGATAAACGTTTTCAATCTCATAGCGATTATTATGAAGCAAGAGGATGATGGGGTTCAGTTCATGGCGTAAGATGGTCGAGAGTTCCTGTGCCGTCATCTGGAAGGCTCCATCTCCAACTACAAGCAGGTGACGGCGGCTCTGGGAAGCCAGGTGCGCCCCAAGGACAGCCGGGACTGCATAGCCAATCGCACCCCACGACCCCAGAGTCACGACCCTGGTGCCTGCTGGTATCGGAACCATCGTCGCCCCAGTACACAGGCCCTGATCGACGACGAGGACATCATCTGACTGAAGGAAATAACCAAAGCCCTGCCACAAGCGCTCTTGCGTGATTGGGGTATCATCTTGTGGCTCAAACGGCACAGAGGTGGTGCGAGCCTGTTGGGAACGAAAGACGAACTCGCGGTGGTGAACTTTCTCGCTTAGCTTCGTCAGCACGTCACGCAGGCGAAGATTCGGGTATTCAGACCCTGCGATCGCCGCGCTGTTGATATGGAGATCCACTACCTCAGGCGATGGCAAATTGAAGGCGGCACGTCCAGTATTCGTTTCGTCGTAATGAATACCTAGGCGCAGTAGCAGATCAGCTTCTTTGATCTGTTGACTGACAGCATTACCTTCTATCTCTCCTGGGTACGTCCCAAGATACTGCGGGTGGGTTTCGTCCAGGAAAGCTGACTTAGCTGCAGCGGTGGCAGCGAAAGGGATGCCACTCTTGCTGGCGAAGGACTGAACCAGCTCTGTCAAATGAAAAGAACCCACCCAGACATCAACGAGCATCGCGGGGCGCTGTGCTGCACTCAGCAATGGCAGCAAGCGTTCCAGGAAGACTGTGAGTTGCTTCTGATCGCTCACAGGCTCAGACAATGCTAACGTTGCTGTGGGCGCTTCTGCGGGCAGCTCTCCCACATCTCTGGGAAGCTGAACATAAACTGGTAGCTTTTCTGACCAACAGGTCTCAAGGACGCGATCAATTTCTTGACAAGCATTCTCCTGTGTGAGGAGCGCCTGAGCCACTGTGAATTCTTTGTAGATCCTGGCAAAGCCACTAAAATCGCCTCTTAGGCTGTGGTGTGTAGTCACTCCGGTCTTTGCTGCCTGTTTGGTAGGATGACCCACGATCGCAATCAGCGGAACCTGATCGTTGTATGCACCCGCGACACCGCAAGCCGCACTCAATTCTCCGACTCCACAAGTCACCACAAACGCACCAATCCCATGAATGCGGGCGTAACCATCGGCAGCGTAGGCTCCGTTGAGTT
This sequence comes from Rhizonema sp. PD38, assembly GCA_029379285.1. Taxonomy (GTDB): domain Bacteria; phylum Cyanobacteriota; class Cyanobacteriia; order Cyanobacteriales; family Nostocaceae; genus Rhizonema. The sequence goes on along the minus strand of JAQYWP010000227.1, from coordinate 1,768 downwards.
CGTTACAGTTACCAACCCACGAGATATCCTCAGTCATCTCAATGCGATCCATCAAAGGGAAAGCATAATCTCCTGGCACACCGAAGATGTGACGAATACCCAATTCCTTGAGACGATCCAACAGATACGAGTTTACTGTGTACTGTGTAGACATGTTAATGTTCCTTTTTTTCTTTCAAAGATATGTGGTCGATGTCACCCCCAATGCACCTTGAACAGTCTTGTAGGGTCTAGGGTGTAGTGTCCGCGTAGTTTAGGATTCAAACCCCATCTAACCGATATACTCCGTAAAAGAGGTGGGGTTGCGCGACTCCATTGCTACTGGGGCGGGGTGTTCCCAATTTTCAAGGCATTCCCCACACCCTACACCCAGGAGCGAAGCGACTATAACAAAACACTCAAGCTTTCCAGTCCATGTACTAGCAGGTTTGGAGCAGGTTTGAGAGGTTCAGTAGAGTCAACGCGGAGGTTAGGAAATTCCTCCAGTAAAGCTTTAAGCGCAATCTTGGCTTCTAGTCGAGATAAAGGTGCGCCCAAACAGAAATGAATTCCATTCCCAAAGGCAAAATGTTTATTCGGTTCTCGATCAATGATGAAGCGATCAGCATTTTCAAACTGATGTTCATCTCGATTGGCAGAAGCTAGCCACACCCGCACAAGTTGCCCAGCAGGAATTGTCTGTCCGCCAATTTGGGTTTCTACTTGGGTGTATCGCTGAGTATAAACTAGTAGTTCACCACACAGATTTTGACAGGGAGTCAGGTTGCTGAGAGACTAGTTTAAAACCTCGGCATCTACAAATGGCAGAAAAATACATCGTTCACCTCACACAAGAGGAATACTCGTCACTAATTACCTTAACGAGTAAAGGCAAAACATCAAGCAGAATTTTCAAGCGGGCGAATATTCTGTTGTTAGCTAAGCGTTGGATACTCGGATCGAGCGATCGCGGAAACACTGCATGTTGGTGAATCAACAGTACATAGAACTCGACAAAAATTGGTTGAAGGTGGTGTTAAGTTTGCCTTGAGTGAAGAACCACGTGCAGGGAGCAAACGAAAACTTGACGGAAAAGGAGAAGCATTTTTGGTAGCGACAGCTTGCAGCAACTCACCGGATGGACAACAACGGTGGACGATGCAATTACTAGCAAAGCGATTAGTGGAAATACAGGTAGTTAATAGTATTTCGGATGAAACAGTACGTAGGTGTCTAAAAAAAACGACATCAAGCCTTGGTTAAAGGAACAATGGTGTATACCAACTGTTGGGGCAGATTTCGTTTGGCGGATGGAAGACGTACTGGACTTATATAGCGAACCGTTCAATCCAAAGGAACCTGTTGTCTGTTTTGATGAGAGACCTTGCCAATTAATCAGTGAGACTCGTACACCACTTCCAATGGAAGCAGACCAACCACAACGCTATGACTACGAGTACAAACGAGAAGGAACCTGTAATTTATTTGGTTTTTTTCAACCTTTAACGGGTTGGCGACATCTGCTTTGTTACTCAACAACGTACAAATCAGGATTTTGCTTTGTGTATGCAATATGCGCGTTGATGTACTATTTCCCTTTGCTCTCACCATTCGCGTTGTGCTAGATAACCTCAGTACTCATACTCCCGCAGCCCTATATCAAACTTTTGCACCTTCAGAAGCTAGACGCATTCTTGACAAGCTGGAGTTTCATTATACTCCTAAACATGGTAGTTGGTGAGCCAGCGCGTTGCGGGGGTTCCCCCCGTTGTAGCGACTGGCGAACCCG
>JAQYWP010001232.1 GCA_029379285.1 Rhizonema sp. PD38 | reverse complement strand
GCCTTAACTTGTGACAAATGGTATCTAGTCCGTTCATGGAAACTTACCACCACTTTGTTCAATTGCTTCATTCATCTGTACGATAGAAACTACTTCCCTTACAGATTTGCAGAGAATCCCTGATAATTCTTCCACATAGACATTCAGTGGTTGAATATATACCTTACCATCTGCTTCGACAATAAATGTAATGCGATCACCTGGACGCAGATTGAGTTGTTCGCGAATTTCTTTCGGAATAGTTGTCTGACCTTTACTAGTAATTGTAGCAATCGACATAATTTCTCTTTATTTTAATCGTTTTTCTTACTTAAGTGTCAGGAATGAAAGGTCAACTGTCAACATTTTGACGAGACGTGGAGTGAAAATCCGCCAACTTACTTTTTACTTGATTGACAGGCTTGATATTACCTCAATCCCAACTCTACTAAAACTTTATCCACCCAAGCACTGTTCTCTTTTGACAGTGGAGGTGAAGGTTCTTGAGTGTAGTTAATCACCAAATCATAATTACCTTCATCATATAGTTCATTAACTAATGTTTGTAAATCTAGTAATGGTTCCAGATCGCTTTCACGTAAAGGTAGGGGATAAAAAGGAATCCGATCAGGTAAATTAAATGCATATAAATCAGCTTTTGGACGTTTCAACGCATGGCTCACCAAAATTCTATAGTCAGTTTGAACTCCAGTTTGTACTTGCTGAATTGGCTTACCATCTCGCAGCAAATCAATTTCAACTAAATTCGTAAAACTCCCTAGCACCTGTAACCGCTTTTTTACGTATGCATTTCGTCCTTCCCCCGCCCGTTTATTTTTTGGAGAAAGAATTTAAATCACGGTTACAACTTCTTGCGTGATCACATCTCGCACTTCTAAGTAAGTTTCCTTGACAGTTTCAGGCATCGTAACATCTACTGTTATAGCTTCCACTGATGGTGATGCAACAGCGATACTTGCAAGTTGTGGTAATGGTGTTTTTTGCGTAGTTTGCACTGCAACATCGGTAATGCCTACCAAAAGCGAATCTTCATCAGTTGTCTGGTAGACACGCTTTTCAATCGCCACTTTGTATTTAGGACGCAATTGAGGATTTAGTTTCCGGAAAATAGCCGCTATCAACAGATTATGAATTTCTGACCAAAATAACGGATTCTCTAAATACGGGTTCATTCCCGGAAAAGGTGAAGCCATGACAGCATCTCAAGATAGTTTATACTCCCGACGACGTTTTCTAGAGAGTATAATGGTACTAACTAATTATATCTAAACCAACAGCTAGTAAATTCCGCATAACAGCCCCGCTCCTATACTAATAAATGTCGAGGCGTTTCTGAGCTACTATTATCGCTTTATCAAGTGTGGAATCAACAGCAACAAAGCTAGATACAGCGACATATAAACCGATAAGCACTACTGTAAAACCGACCCAATTCGAGAAACTTAATCTTTCCCAAAATATGACAAGAGCAAAAATGCTGCCAAAAACTGGCTCTAACAAATGAGCTAGAGAAACAATCACTGAAGAAAATTTGTCAAGGCTATAAGTTAAAATTCCGTGACCAAAAACTTGGCAAACGAAGGCTAGGGCTAGGACGGAAAGCCATCCGCTTTGCGTTACAGGGAAAAGTCTCTCCAGTTAATAAAAGCACGGGTAAGATTGCGAGGGCAGCACTTCCACAAATCCACAATTGGATCGTCATAGGAGGAAATTTGGTTCGCAGTTGTTCGACAATTAGCAGATAAAGAGCTACGAAAACCGCAGAGACAATCGCAGCTATGCCTCCTTGGACATGAACAGTGGCAATCGCAAGATCCTCAAATTCGATAGTGATCGCTCCTCCTATCGCGATCGCTCCTCCAATTAGGAATTGACGATTAAAGCTGTGACCGAATAACAGCCATGCTCCTATACTAGTAAATATCGGGGAGAGATTGTGTAGGACTGTTGAGATGGCGATGCTAATCTGAGTTAGCGACCAAGCTACCAATAGTAAGGTGGCTGCCCAAAAAATTCCTGCACTTAACAGTAGGCACACATCCTGAGCAGTGTAAGGCTGCTATTGTATAGGTTCTCCGCGCTTAAACCGTTCGATGATCCCCTTGACGAACTGCCATAACCCAAAGGCTATAGCAGCCAGCCAAAGGCGATTAAATACAGTGGCATTATAGCTAAGCCCATTTTCGCTCCATTTGACGAAGATAGAGCCAAACGACAAAGCAACTACACCGATCAGTAATAAAGCTGGGGAAATCAATGTAGACATTTTCCCCAAGAATTGCCCTTGTGAGTTCAGTTGATTTGCCATCTTTAATATCTTTATCCAAAGAAAATAATCACCGATACTCCCGCCTACCTCAATGAATAAAGGTTATTGAAACATAAAGTTCAGATACAATAAATATTTCACTTGATTTTTATTATTGATATGACTTATGCGCCCTCTACGAAGATAGGAACGCTCTTGGCTCAGGAGCGCTTCAATCAGTTAAGCGATTAGAGAACTTTTTGCTTAAGTCCTGATTGATAATATCACTTTCCTTGTTGTTTATCCAAAAAATCTTTGTTTAATTTTTCTTACCTTTCTCCGCAGTCATACCCAACAAGGCTTTGAAGCTTTGAGCATACCACTATCTTCACTGACTTTATTCTGGTAATCGCCATTAGGGGCTTCCAAATAAAAAAATAATCAATCTGCAAGGGGG
>JAQYWP010001231.1 GCA_029379285.1 Rhizonema sp. PD38 | reverse complement strand
CAGATATCGTGTATTTTAATCACTGTAAAGGTTTTGAGTTTCGCACCGCGAACTAGTCTAAACTCCAGTGTAAACTGTGAGGCGTAGAGTTTCCAAAGGAAAATCGTGGCAGTCCCGCATGTTTATTCTTGGGATTGTTCCTGGGCGGCTTATCTCACTTGTGCGATCGCGCTTCCCAAGTTGTACGCCAATACAGTCGCAGGAAGCGTGATCAAAAACCTGTACCCATTGTGCCACGTGAGAACGCCCTATAAAGCCTACTTTACCACTGTTTAAAAAGCGTTTTCCGTCGCTTGATAAGAGGTGACTCCTTACCCTTACTGACTGGTTGCAATATCCTCCTGACGCCGTGTAGTCGCCCTCCGTTTCTTCTTGAGTGCTGAAACCTGAGAGGGTTTTTTTCGTTTTTCCATCTTTGGCGGACGACAGCGCTCGCAGTAGAGAGGCTGAGAGGGATAACAGACGCGCTCAGCAGCTTGTTTGCAGTTTTTACAGATGAATCGATATATTCGCTGCCGAATGAGGCGAGTGTGGGCCTTTACATGAACTTCTTGAGTTTCCATCCCAGAGAGACAAGACTCCTATATGTGAATATGTATTTTCAAGGTTATCTAATACGGCACGATGATCGCCTAGTCTTCGGGATGAATAACTTATTACTAATGAATCGAAACCGGAAGTTCCACCAAATGAGTTGTATCTAATGAGTGGGATCGCGTTGTGGCGGATAAGAGCATCGCCTGCTTTAAGCTAGTCATAGATAGGTTTTAGCACTTTTTACTCCTATGTCTCATCTACGCCGAAATTTTCTCAACAGAAACTTGCTGCATAATTTGTGCTTTTAACGAATCTGCTGCAACCGCTGCAATAGTTTCCCAATCTGACTGTGTCAGCAAAATCCCTACTAGTTCGCGTAGTATCTGTTGATCGGAAATGAACTCTTCACAATAAAGTTCATCCATTTCCAAGACAGCGAGTATGCGTTTTCTTACATCTGGTGTAGGTAATCTTAATCTTTGAAGCAGTTTCTCTTTTGCAGTTTTTACTGCAACTCGTGTAGCCGTTCCTAAATTCCAATTATTAAGTAGCAACCGCACTTCTCTATTTAAAGAAATACGTAACGTTTTTAAACGTCCTAATAGTTCAAAGTTGAGCATTAATTCGCCAAATGCACTACCCCAATCTAATCCTGCGCCTATGTTCCCACCTACTTTGTCTTCAGCCTCGATAGCTTTTCTCAACCATTCTTCATCTTTCAACAAATCCATCGGATTTATCGTGTTGTCTTGGTTTGGGGTGGATTGATTGTATGGTGGTTCTTGCTGACTCATCGCTTACATGTGTTATTTATATGATATGTATGATAAAGACGAGTGAATAAGTTGTATGGTACTTCTTAGTAACTTATCACGTAAATCCTGCTAAATCATCCAAGGGAACGACGAACTCCATACTCAAAATAAATTAGGTCGTCGTAATCTTCATCTTCACCCAAATTAATCATGCCTTGATTTTCATAAAATTCTTCGGCTCCTGATAAAGAATGTAACCCAACTCTACCCTCGTAACCTAGTTCTATACTGCGAGTTCTTGCAAACACCAAAAGTGCAGTACCAACGCCTTTTAATTTTGGCGGACGTTGAATAAATTGTCGGTTCCAAGGAGCTGAAGCAACACCATCAACATATATTAATCTTTTGCCCTCTTTAAGCCGCGAACCATGCAACTGAGTTTCGATAAGCATTAAACCTTGGGTTTCCCCTTCATACTCAATTGCATAGCCTTCGCGATTCTCTTGTCTTCTAATGATGAACTGTAGTTTAAACTCCCAGTCCCAAAACTTATCTTCTTGTCCATACAATCCTAATTGTTGTTTCCACTGCAAAACATAATCGTTAACGTGTTTTTGTGCTAATTCTACCAAATATGCTTCCACGATCATGCTATCTTGACCGCGAATTAGTTCTACTTTTGTTCGCATTGTACTTAAATCGCGTGCATTAGCAGACGCAAATATACCAGCGGATAGGATTCTATACAATCAGGGAAATATCACACATCTCGCATTTGCGTATATAGATTTTAATGCTTAATGAAAAGCTTTATCTAATATTAGCATATGGCAAGTGTTGCTGTCCCTAATTTATAGGCAATATAAAGAAGAGTGAAAGATTTTGAAATCTCCCCCACTAAGAGTCCAAAATGCAATCAGACAATTTCATTCACTTTTTTAAACCAAGTACTGTTGCTTAGAGCCTTCTGTGGCTACCGCCACGTTTGAGGGCAGAAACTTTAACTCTCACTCTCATGGTTAGAACTAATAACAAATCAACTAAATCCAAAACCAAACCAGCCGATCAAGAAGTCTCCCAGGAGGCAACTCAAGTTCAAGAGCAAGATTCGGATTTTGATATTGATCCCGAATTACTGAATTCAGAATACAATCAAGTCCGTCGCCCAGTCTTACCTTATGGAATTGTCATCAATGATAACCCCGCAGGCATCCTCATTCCAGAAGAGCAACTGGAAAAGGCAAATTGGTTTACTATGCCTGATGATGACGATCTCACCACTGTCACACTTAGTGAAGACGTGACTGGTTTGCTATTCACTAAAGCCCGAATTCTTGTCTTAGGCTTCATACCTGAATAGGCATTGAGCCGAGATACGTGTAAAACCCGGCAAGATGGTCTGGAAACGCTTGCT
>JAQYWP010001230.1 GCA_029379285.1 Rhizonema sp. PD38 | reverse complement strand
ACCTTAAATCTACCCTACATTAAATATTATCTGCAATTTCATTACCAAGAGGTGTTTTCCAGTGATTCATATCAAGAGGTAAAACTTTGATTATTCAAAGATGAGTATGAGCAAGTCGAATGCTATGAGACAGCTATCTAACTTGAATGAAATATGCAGAAAATATGAAATTTTATTCTTGGATGATATAGATATTATCGAGAGAGCTTGCGAAATTAATGCAGATTTAAGACGTAGGGGTTTAACTATCCAAGAGGCAGATATATTGATAGCAGCGACGGCAATGACGCGCGACTTAATTCTAGTATCCAATGATTCTGATATGCTGAGAATTGAAGATATTTCTTTAGAAAATTGGCTGCAATCATAATGATAAATTTGGAATTATAAGGAAGGTGCGATGCCCTTGACCACGGCTTAAGCCGTATCGCATCCCCCAAATATATATTTCTTATTCTTTTAGCTCATTATAAATATCCATAAAAAATGATACCACAGTCGAATCTAACTGTGATATATACTACAATACTTTTACTTAAAATATGTCTTTCAGTTTAGTTTCTACCTATATTAGTAAGTATCTCATTTCTTAGATACTTGTTTGGCGAGTCAATAAGTTCCAGACAAAGACTGCAATAATAGCACCAATTACTGCAACGCCGATACCTGTGATCGATAAACTAGTAGCTGCAAGGGTAAGATGTCCCGTCTGTAAGAAAACACCCAAACTGCCACCGACGAAAGCTCCAATGATTCCAAGTAGAATTGTAGATACTAAACCACCACCACGGGCTTGTGGATCGATGGCTTTAGCAATAGCGCCAGCAAGAAGACCTAAAACTATCCAAGCTAGAATGTCCATAATTGCAAGTGTGTGAAACGTTGTTGAGCTATGATGTGAAGAATAGCAATTTATTCGCTTTAGCTTTGTCGCTCTCTAGGCACAATTCCAGTCACACTTCAGGATGAACTGTATAATTTGTCGTCCCATATCCACAGGCATAGATAAGTGGAAACATAAACCTACCTACAGTCAAAGCAAGGAATGAAAGTGGGGAGGAGCCACTGCGTTACACCGATGTCTCGTGTCTTCCGCAAGTGGCTACATTGCTTTCCAGTATCTTCGGCACATGTATGACAAGTGATAATGCCCTAACTGCCATGAACACCGACATTGCTAACCACAAAATATGGTTACTGTGAAAGTACCAAGCTAATACAGCTAAAGGTGTAAACCCTAACGTAATCGAAATTAGAGCGGCATTGCGGATAATATGTCCTTGTGCTAAAGCTGCAAATAAGCCGTCCAGCAAGAAGCTAAATATAGTGAATACCAGGAAGCCTAGTAACCAAGGAACATATATTTGAGTTTCGGCTATGAGTTGAGTGTGGTTAGTTAGTAGCCCAAACACAGTTTTAGGAAAGAGGATCGATACCCCTGAGAAGGTGAGTGCTACTGATACACCAGTTCCTACTGCTATCTGTAATAAAGGCAGTAACTGCTCTGGAGTTTTTTTGCCTTTAAAATTTCCAGCTAAAGTCTCTGTTGCTAATCCTAAACCATCACAACAGAATGCATGTAGGAGGACTATTTGCAAAAGTAAAGCATTTTCAGATAGAACATTTGTCCCCATTTCTGCACTCAAGCTAGTAAAGATAGTGAAGCAGGACATAACACATAAATACCTAATAAATAGGTTGCCATTCAAAGTCATATTAGCTCTAATAGCTGACCAGTCCCAAATCCGTTTAGCTACAGATTGTATCTCTTTAAACGGAATTTCTTTGAGTACTAAAATTAAAATTGCTATTAGCATTAAAGAATCGCTTAAAGCCTGTGATAGCCCAGCACCTCTACTTCCCCAATTACACCGGACGATAAACAGGTAGTTCATTACAATATTGGCACTGTTACCGAATATAGACACTAGCAATACCTTTTTGTTCTGTTCCTGCCCTAACAACCAACCAACTAATATCATATTAAGCAAAGCGGCTGGGAATCCCCAAATCCGGATGTCAAAATAAGCGATTGCTGAAGCTCTGATATCTGGGGGGGCACTTAGAAGAGTAAACCCTAGTTCTCGCAATGGGTACTGTAATGTAAGCAAAAGTATTCCAATTCCAGCAGCTATTAAACTATTCCGAAGTCCCACTAGGAGCATTTGTTCTTGATCGCTACGTCCAAGTGCTTCGGCAGTCATTCCTGTGGTTGCCATGCGTAAAAAATTTAAAACCCAGTAGATATAGTCGAACAGGGTAATCGCTAAAGTCATTCCTGCCAAATAGCTGATATCTTCCAGATGACCTAAAAATGCCACACTGATTGCACCCGCAAGTGGCACCATAATTGAGGAAAGAATATTAGTAATTGCTTGCCGCAAAAAGCGTCCTAAGAAGTCATAGCGAGAAGAGAGAGTAAGGCTCATAAATTATCCACGGTAAGCACATCGGAATTAATCATCGCATAGGAGGTGTTTTGATGGAGTAACATAATAAGTAACGAGTCCATCATTCTCTTCATTTTATCTATGAATAAGATTTGATTCCTTAAATAATAAAAAGGGATTTTCCCGAAATAAATAACTAATTATAATTGTCGTTCCTTCAGGCAAGCAAGCCATTGATGTTTCGAGCGTATTGTGGTTCTTGGTAGCTGGAAGAGAAAAATTTTTGTTCAGAACTGCATTAATAAATCTGTTTAAACTTGAATGC
>JAQYWP010000226.1 GCA_029379285.1 Rhizonema sp. PD38 | reverse complement strand
CTCTAGTTAACTTTTCGTTACATAGTTAGAAATTTTCTCGCCGACTTACTTAATGTAAATGGAAGTTACAATCCCCAATTATCTGACTTTCAATTAGTGGTGCCTGGAGAAAGCGTGACTCTTTTGTTGGAAGGGTATTTTCACTGGGAGAGCCATAAACTGAAGTTTATATTTCGTGAAAAAAGCGGTTCTTCTTGGATATTTAGTGATTTCAATCCAGGCACATATTTGGTTCAGGTCATATATGAAAATCTGGCGTTGCAGAATATGGGGATGACAATTGAACCGCCAAGACGCCAAGGACTCCAAGAATTGAGTTTTTTGATTACTCCCAACACGAGTGTAAGATTACCTATCTCCTTAATCTTCTTTCTTGGCTTCCTTGGCGTCTTGGCGGTTTTTTTAACGGTATTCTTCTAGCGGGAAGGGAGTAATAGAGGAAATAAAATCATCCCGCAATTATGCAACGCCGAAAATCAATACCCAGCATGGGAGCAGAGGGGCGGTTGGAGTGACCCTATAGATTTAAAGCCAGTATGGGAGAAACAAATTTTCAATAACTTGAGAAGTAAAATTATCAAGATGGGAGATGTCTGGGTAGGTAAGGTATCTACACCTCCTATTGAGTTTCGCCTCATCCAACCGTGAACTGAATTTTGATTACACTTTTAATTCATTCTAAACGCAAACAAGACTATTGTTTTGCGGGAAATTATTGTCCAAAGTCCAATTATAATTAGTACCTTACGTTCGTCAAAGTCAAAGAGCAAATCACAGTTGAAACAGGTTATGGAACGCAAAAAAGCCATCATCATCGGCTCTGGTATTGGAGGTTTAGCGCTGGGAATACGGTTACAAAGCCTTGGTTTCAACACTATCATTTTTGAGAAACTTGATGCTCCTGGTGGACGGGCTTACGTTCGGCGTATTAACAGCTTTACGTTCGATATGGGACCAACAGTCATCACAGTACCCCACTTTATTGAAGAACTCTTTGCACTTGAACGCGATGCAGCTGCTCTGGGGGAGCCAGACTATCCAGCATCTGTCCTTGGTGAAGGGAGCCGCATCACGTCAGGCATCAGTAGCGGACCGGCTACATCCAAGTACGTGAAAATCATCCCCATACTACCGTTTTACCGCATTTATTTTGATGATGGAACTTACTTTGATTACGATGGCGATCCCGAACATACTCGTCAACAAATCAGTGCGATCGCACCAGAAGATCTCACTGGGTACGAGCAGTTTCATCAGGATGCAAAAGCAATCTTTGAACGTGGTTTCATTGAAGTTGGTTATAAATACTTTGGCAACATAAGTTCAATGCTGGGGATCGCTCCCGATCTACTGAGGCTTAATGCCATTAATCCGCTCTTTTCTTTTGTCAAGAAGTACTTCAAAAGTCACAAACTTCAACAAGTATTCAGCTTTGAACCCTTACTCATTGGCGGTAATCCGCTGAAAGTACCAGCTATATATGCAATGCTCCACTTTGTAGAGAAGACTTGGGGAATCCATTTTGCGATGGGAGGAACGGGTGCGCTTGTTCAAGGTTTAGTACGTAAATTTGAGGAATTAGGTGGAGTGATTCGCTACAACAGTGAGGTAGCACGCATTGACGTTAGCAGCCAGAATGGTAGGAAAGCGAGTGGAGTTACCTTGGCAGAAGGTACTCAATTCAATGCCGATCTCGTCGTCTCAAACGGTGACTACGTCAATACTTACATGAAGCTCATCGACTCGAAGTATCGATTTTTTCAGCAGGATATCCGGCTCAAACTGATGAGGCAGTCGATGTCGCTGATGGTTATTTACTTCGGCTTCCGTGCTGATGGGTTGAAGCTGGATCTTCGGCATCATAACATTATTCTCGGACCAAGTTATGAGGATCTTATGCGAGACATTTTTGACCGCAAAGTGCTGGCAAAGGATTTTTCCCAGTATCTACACATTCCATCGCTTACTGATCCCAGCCTTGCACCACCAGGACACCACGCTGCTTATACCCTGATTCCTGTACCCAATCAAGCTAGTGGTTTGGACTGGGAGAAGCTGGCTGAGCCGTTTGCCGACAAAGTGCTTGGGTTTCTTGAGGAGCAGGGATACATTCCCGATCTACGCGATCGCCTAGTTTACAAAAGTTTCATCACTCCTGATTACTTCGAGTCCACTCTCAATAGTTGGCTTGGTAATGGGTTTGGTGTTGAGCCAATTCTCCGGCAATCAGCATACTTCCGACCTCATAATCGTAGTGAGGATATCAAAAACCTCTATTTGGTAGGTGCAAATACACAACCGGGTGGAGGAACTCCAGCAGTCATGATGTCGGCAAAGATTACAGCACGCCTAATTGCCAAAGATTTTGATATCCCTCTAGCGATCGTCAATGGGCTACACACACCAAAGGACGCGGAGAAGATGTTACAAATATAGACACGAGGCATACTGTGGGATACACCCGGAAAGGTATTAATAGAAACTGTATCGCCTATAAATACCTTTCGTACTACTCATGTTGATTGTGCTCTTGCCAAAGCTAATTTGTTCGTACTATGATCACAATATCTAAACCAAACGTTTCGTTTCTATCATATTTATCATAAAACGAAACTTTCAGTTTTGCAACAGGTAAAATGAAAAAAATATCAGAACTGAATCGTTCCGGAAGACCTCGGAGTGAAAGTTCACGAAAAGCCATTCTCGAAGCCTTTTTCAGCTGCTTGCTGAAAAAGGCTTGGCTAAAGTGACATCCGAAGCAATTGCCGAACGTGCGGGAGTGAGTAAAGCTACCATTTATAGATGGTGGCCAAACAAATCCGCCGTTCTCATGGACGGATTCCTCCTAAATACAGCCCCAAAAATTCCCTTCCAACATAGCCAGCCTGGATTCGAGAGTATACGACAACAAATGAAAAAGGTAGCGCAGCTATACTCCGGTAAAACTGGAACGACGATTGCCACCCTCATCGCCCAAGGTCAAATCGATCAAGAATTGGCACAAGAATTCCGCAACAGGTATATTTTGCCTCGGAGAATGGAAGCCAGAATCGCTCTTGAAGCAGCAATCCAATTAGGTGAGCTAGACCCACAGATCAACATTGAGACAACCATTGATGCTCTTTACGGTCCATTGTTCTATAGATTACTCGTTGGGCATGGTCCAATAGACGAAGAGTTTGTGGACTCACTAGCCGCTTATGTCTTGGATGGTATTTGTAAAAAAAGTAAAAGTGAAGATACTTAATAATATCACAGATTTTAAGAGATCGCGTCCGGAAATAACAATTAAATAGTTTATTTATCGGTGATGGGGGTGTCACCTTTCATTCGCGTCTCTGTATCCGTAAAAGTTGTCAGGGATCTTGTACTTATTTTTTTAGCAATCTTAAACCACTCAGAGTTACCAGTACCGTCGAACCTTCATGTCCGATCACACCAATTGGTAAGTTAATACTTCCTAAAAAGTTACTCAATAAGAGCAAAATAATAAAAGAGAGCGCAAAGGTAATATTCTGTTTGACAACCTTTTGCGCTCTTTTACCCAGACGCATCGCCACTGCTATTTTTTCCAAACGATCTGACATTAGCACAATATCTGCGGTTTCCAATGCGACATCGCTACCAGCTTTTCCCATCGCAATACCGACAGATGCTTGAGCCAAGGCGGGTGCATCATTGATACCATCACCTACCATTGCCACAGTTTGATACTCTTGCTGAAGACGCCTGATAACATCGAGTTTACCTTCTGGTAAAAGTTCTGCATACACCTGATCTACACCAACCGCTTGAGCGACATTGTGAGCAGTTCGCTCATTATCGCCAGTTAACATCACAATTTGTTCAACTCCCAGTTTCCGCAAGCGGGCGATCGCATCTGCGGCTTCTCCTCTTACCATATCTGCAAGAGCTATCAAACCTACTACCTTTGAAGACACAGAGAGTAAGTTTGTATCCGTGTCTAGAGTCTGTGCTACCCAAACAACCGTTTTTCCCTCCTCCTCAAGAGAGCGCGCAGAATCCTTCAACTCAATCGGTATAGTCACATATTGCTGTATGAAGGCTGCATTACCAACAATCACTTGTTGCTTAGTGGACTTCTCTATACTTGCTGAGGGAATGAGAGTGGGTTTCTGTATAATACCTGTAATCCCGCATCCTGGTACAGTTTGGACTTCAACTGCGTTAACCCAGTCTATATCCTCAGCTGCCCGTACAATTGCATAACCAATGGGATGTTCTGATCGCGATTCTAGTGCCACAGCTAATTTTAATACATCAGCTTCTGAGTATCCACGATGAGGAAGGACTTGACATACCTGCACTTGTCCTGTAGTAAGAGTACCAGTTTTGTCAAACGCGATCGCCTGTACCTTGCCCATTATTTCAAACTGGGCACTATTTTTGAACAAAATTCCCTGTCTTGCACCATTAGCAATTCCCGACAGCAACGTTGGCATAATCGATGCCATCAGCGCACAAGGAGAAGCCACCACCAAGAAGGTAAGGGCACGATAAATCGTCGTCTCCCAATTCCAACCCCAAATAAATGGTGGTAAAACTGCCAGCAATAACCCACTTACTACAACAAAGAGCGCATATTTGCGTTCAAATTGCTCAATGAATTGTTGGGAAGGAGGTGCAGAATTTTGTGCTTGTTCTACTAGGCGAATAACCCTTTGAATCAAACTACTTTCCGGTGGTTGATGCAGCAGGAGTTGAAGCGCACCATAACCATTGAGTGTACCCGCAAAAACTTCTTCCCCCACCGTCTTCTCTACAGGTATAGACTCACCCGTAATTGCAGCTTGATTCAGCGTGCTGTAACCAGAAACAATGATTCCATCAGTGGGAATCAACTCTCCAGGTTTGACAATGATTTCATCCCCTACCTTCAGCTGACTAATGGGAACCATTTCTTCACTTTCGCCACGCACAACCCTTGCGGTATCTTGTGTCAAACTCATTAAAGAACGAATACTCCGTTCCGTGCGCTGCATAGCGTAGCCTTCCAACACCCCACTAATCGCAAAAATCAGAATCAAGATTCCGCCATCGACAATGAGATGATACTCCCTTCTCCACAAACCCAACCCAGCAGCACCCAACGCTGCCACAATCATTAGCAAATCTACATCAAGTTCCTTCTCTTTAAATAAAGTCGTCAATCCCTCACGGGCGCTTTCGTAGCCACCAAGGACATAAGCTGTAGGTAGCAACAGCAGCCCCCATCCCAAAAAGCCAAGATGCAACGCAAACCATCCGACAAATAACAAAATTCCACAAGAGATTGCTGCAAGAGTATCTGTATGTTCTTTGGCAAACAGGGTAAGACGCTGTGAGTGAAGCATGAGAGTTACAGTAGTGGACGCTCTCTCAGGTTAAACCTTAACATTAATGTTAATGTCAAGCTATTTTTATGACTTTTGACTGTAATGCAAATTGCACTTGACTAATTTGCTTGACAAATAATCTTTTTTAAGGTAAGCGTAAAAGCATGACTCGATATTCTCAAAAATGCCCGCAAAAGACATTTATCATGATGCAGTCAAAAACGCCTTAATCAAAGACGGTTGGGTGATTACGGCTGATCCTTACTTTATCAAATATGAAGATGCCGAACTCTACGCCGATTTAGCAGCAGAAAAACCTATCGCCGCCGAACGTCAGGGACAGAGAATTGTTGTAGAAATCAAAAGCTTTGTTGGACGTTCTCTGATGTATGACTTCCACAATGCCATTGGTCAATATATCGTCTATCGAAACCTGATTCAACTTACTGAGCCAGAATATACACTGTATTTAGCTATTAACGATATTATCTATGAGGATTTCTTTCAAAGGAAATCTGTACAAGCAGTTATAACTCAAAACAATTTTCTGTTAATGGTTGTGGATACAGAAAAAGAGGAAATTCGGCAATGGATAAACTAGAACAATATCGTAGTCAAATTAAAAAGATCTTAACTGAATACTACGAGATGGCTATTGCTCAACCTTCCCCAACAGAAGGAATTGAAGCAAGCGATAGACTAGCTTTTGACGAAAAACGCGATCAATATCTTTGGTTCCGTTTTGGCTGGGACAACAAAAAGCAAATACAGCACATTATTATATATCTCTGCATTAAAAACGGCAAGATTTGGGTTGAAGAAGATGCAACAAATTTGTGTATTGTTGACGATTTGCTCTCTGCTGGAATACCTCGAAGTGATATAGTGTTAGGTTTCCATCATCCTAGTAAGCGAGGTTTTACAGAATTTGCTACCGCTTGAAGGATGCTGTTGGCGAATGGTGGATTTGACGCCACACTCCAACGATTTTATCGGCTTTTCGAGGCGATACTCGCACAGGCGATCACGTCTTGAAATAGCAACGAAATAGTTTATTTATCGTTGATGAGGGGTGATACCACTCATTCGCCAGATCCAAGGCGGATGCCTTTAGCGTAAGCTAAAGCTCGGTCACGAGAAACGATTTTTATCTCAGGATGAGCCTTCAACCATTCAGCTACGGTTTCTGCGCTCGCGATCACTCAGTAATCTGATGTGTATGATATATTGATTATCATTATCATAATTATTGGTAAATTTATTTATGTTAGAAGTTAAAAATTTAGCTGTAAATTACCGGGGAGTAAGGGCGGTTGAGGATGTCAGTTTCCGTACTTTACCAGGGCAAATCGTTGGTGTCATTGGTCCAAATGGCGCAGGTAAAAGTACGATGGTGAAAGCGATTTTGGGCTTAGTTCCCACCGCGAGTGGAGTTGTAAAGTTTCGCTCACGCCCTTTGAAACAGCAATTAGGTTCCGTTGCCTACGTACCACAGCGATCGCAGATTGATTGGGATTATCCGATTACTGTTTGGAATGTGGTGATGATGGCGCGGACTGTGCATACAGGCTGGTTTCGTGAACCAAGTCGGCAATCTCAAGAAATCGTTAAAGATACCCTGGTTAGAGTGGGGATGTTAGAGTTGCGCTCGCGTCAGATTGGAGAATTATCAGGAGGACAGCAGCAGCGAGTATTTTTAGCACGAGCTTTAGCACAACAAGCAGAATTGTTATTCTTTGATGAGCCGTTTGTCGGAGTTGACAAAAAGACAGAAGCAATAATGTTTGATGTGTTTGAAGAACTGAAATCTCAGGGAAAAACTTTACTGTTAATCACTCACGATTTCGGAATTTGCTTGACAAAATGTGACCAGTTACTATTGTTAAATAAACAGATAATTGCTAATGGTTCGCTGAAAGAAGTGATGACAGCAGATAATATTCAACGTGCTTATGGCGATAGTGTATTATTTTTGAACAGAAAGTCAGATTAAATGGTGCAAAGGGCGGAGGTTTATGTTAAATTTGCTTCTGGAACCGCTAAGTTTTGAGTTTATGCGCGGGGCGCTGGCTACAGCAATTATGCTGGGTATTCTTTGCGCTGTTGTCGGTACGTACCTCATCGTTCAACGCATGGGATTACTGGGAGATGTGATTGCTCATGCGGTTTTACCGGGACTGGCGATCGCCTTTTTCTTAGGTGTCGATATTTTCTTAGGTGCTTTTATATCTGGAACTCTCAGCACCTTTGTCATTGCCTGGATTGAATCCCAATCTCGCATCAAAGTCGATGTGGCAATGGCGTTAGTTTTTTCGGGCTTTTTAGCTTTGGGTATAATGCTTATTACCTTGCTAAAAAGTAAATTAGACCTGCATCAGTTTTTGTTTGGTGACATCTTAGGCGTCACCACAGATGATGTAAGGCGCACTTTAATTATCACAGTTGCTGTATTACTTTTAGTCAAGCTATTTTACAAAGAATTGCTGTTTTATACGTTTGATCCACTTGGCGCTCAAGCAAGCGGATTACCAATTAATTTGATTCATTTTGGCTTAACTGCTGCTATCACCTTAACGATTATTGCCAGTATGCAAGCCGTGGGTGTGGTGTTAGTTATTTCGCTGCTGATTGGTCCAGGAATTACGGCTTATTTATTAGTTAAAGAGTTGCACCAAATGATGGAATTAGGTGCATTAATTGGTGTTATTAGCAGTGTCGCTGGGATGTATATTAGCTACTATTTGAATGTGCCATCAGGTGCAGCGATTGTTTTAGTTGTTACTGTACTATTTTTCCTGGCACTATTGTTTAGTCCGACACAAGGGATTTTAACCAGATCAGAAATGGCTCATCGTTCAGCTAGGCTTATGAGCCAGTTAAAATCTCAAAAGAATAGGTGATTAAACTGGCAGAAGGAATATCTAAGATGTCTAGTTCATCCTCCCAGTTTTGAGTATTCCAAATCTTGACTCCCTGATAACCCAATACGGTTCAGATAAGACGTTGACTCATGAAGGCAGGCTGTTCTTGAGCAGTTCTTGAGCAGTTCTTGAGCTTTGAACTAATTGTTCGTCAACTCTTTCCTCCCCTGCCTCCCCTGCCTGCCTCAATGAATAAATGCCTTAACTGAACGGTATTGCGTCCTGTAGTCAACCGCACAGGAAGATGCTTTCCTGCCGGCAGCACAAACTGTCGGCAGGAAAAATAATTCTGCTAGTGGTGCGTTTTATCGTCGTTTACGTTCTTGCCTTGGCTCTCAATAGCGCTATCACTATCAGATCGAGTATTACCTTTGGGACGCTGCATTAGAATGGAATTGGAATGCAGTATACTTACCGCCCAACCCTTCGACAATCGATTTCGTGTTTGCAATTAACATTTTTGGGTAGCTATCTGCCTCAGTACCTTTTTCCCCAATTCCATCGGCAAACAATTCTTGATTGGAAACTTTGACTTTTGCTTCCCTTGCCACTGCCCTCATAAGTCTGGGACTAGTCGTTGCTTCAACAAAAATTGTCGGAACCTGAGATTCTCTAATGCTTTTCACAAGTTCTGCTAATCGCACTGGTCTAACTTCTTCGTCTGTACTTACACCCTGTAACGCCCCTGCAAGCGGAATTCCGTAAGCTTGAGAGTAGTAGCCAAAGGCATCGTGAGTGGTGACTAACTTGCGTTGGTTTGTAGGGATAGTGCCAATTTCAGATTTGATCCAGTCATGAATCTGAGTCAGTTCATCCGCCAGTTTCTGAGTATTCTCAGTGTAAAGCGCAGCCTGATTGGGTTGTAATTTGGTCAAATTTTTAGCAATTACCTTTGCAATCCTAATGCCATTCTGGGCGTTGTGAAATACGTGTGGGTCAACGACTCTCCTCCCATCATCAACAAACCACTGTGGATTGGGAACAGCATCTTCATCGACAGCAATTTTTGGTGCCGAATTAGAGGTTGCTGTAACTAATTTAATCACTTTTGGTTCAAAGTTGTAGCCTGCATAAAGAATCAGCTTTGCTTGATCGATCGCCTTTCTATCTCCCGGCTTGGGTTGATATTCGTGCGGATCAGCACCTGCATCAATCAAGCACTTGAGGTTAATAGTCTCTTTGGCAATTTGTTTGGCAACATCACACAGAAAGCTTGTTGTCGCGACGACATTAGGCTTATCTGTACTTGCTTGCGCTAGAGTTATAGCTGCAACACAGTGTCCGTTAACCCCAGCAAACAATGCTGTCATAGTCAAAGCCGCTGTCTGCCAGGTATACTGAATTTTTTTAGGAAAACTTGGACGCATAATAAGTACTCTCTAAAATTTCTCTTTCTATATTGAAACGATTATCATTTTTAATAGAATTTGTCAATTGTATCCCTGGAGTCTCTTCTCACTAAAAATTTATAGTGGTTCTCGTTTGTATGAAGTACACCCTTTTGGCACTAATTGCAGACTTAGGAAGATCCATAAAAATAGCAACCATTCTGGAGTGACAATTTCTGAGGATACATTCAGTAAACCAAAAAGTTTTTTTCAAAAGGGCAATTATCGAAAATTTTGTAGCTTGTGATACTTTTTAATACCAAGTTTTTCACCAGTGGGGATAGTATATATCAGGATTACTTATGCCTAGGTGAATTGTAAATTCTTGGTATTAGTCTGCTGGAAGATAAATACCTTGAACAACTTGATATTTACGCTCAACAACCTGACATAAAAAAGCCAACATCTGTTTGAAACCAAAAAGCTTACGATAAATTAATCGATAACCTTGCCTTGGACGGCTAATTTTAAGCCAAAGTAAATTCACCCAAATATTAACAACAGGGTAAGAGCATCTCAATCAGGCTTGACACAAGGAATCAGAAGAATCTAATAT
>JAQYWP010001229.1 GCA_029379285.1 Rhizonema sp. PD38 | reverse complement strand
CGCTAATTCCATTTGGTTCGCGTTCTCTCATATCGTTTTTAGTCTAAACTCCAGTACTTGTTCTGGGATTGATAACAATTCTTTGCGTCCGCCGCCACGACGATGTATTCTAACTTTGCTTTGTTCAAGTTTAAACTTTGCTAACTCATGAGATTTTTTCGCACAATTTACAAGGTCAACAAATTGGTCGTAGCTAATTCCTAAAAGGTGCTTGGCACTCTTTGGGATACTTTTGTATATAATCGAAGATACTAATCATTTAATCAAGTCTTGGTAGAGGGTCAATTTTACTTTATACCATTTTTTTGTACCCAAATCATATTCCGGATGAGTCTATTAAAGTCGAGCTAAGAATTTCCCTTGAGGCGGCGACAACTAAGGTGAAAGGAACCCAGGAAAAGGGTTTCAGCCATTAGACGCTTTCAAAAAATAGATGAAAAAATGTGGATTATATTCTATATAAATTCTCCACCATCACCGATGACACCTCATCAACAGGTGCATCAAACAAAACACGTCCATCTCGCAAACCAATAATACGGTGGAAGTAACTGCGGGCGTATTCCCAAGCATGAAGGCTGGTAACCAATGTTTTCCCAGATTCCTGACTCAACTGGCGCAATAAATTCATGATTTCGCGACTGCGTTCGGGATCGAGGTTAGAGATAGGTTCATCAGCGAGGATGGCGATGGGATTTTGTACTAATGTACGAGCGATCGCTACTCGTTGTTGTTGTCCCCCTGATAGGCTATCAGTACGTTCATACAGCTTTTCAACAATTCCCACTTGTCTTAAAGCTTTTGCTGCTGTTTCCACTTCTATTGGATAAAGTAGTGAAACTACAGCTTTGAGAAATGACCACCGTCCTAAATGCCCAGCATTAACATTATGAATGACTTGCAGGTTGTCTACTAAATGAAATTGCTGATAAATTGTACCGATGTGCCGTTGTACTTGCCGCATTTGCTGAGAATTCAGTCGTGTCAAGTTGCGACCTAGTACCCATACTTCTCCTTGTGTCGGTTGTAGCGTACCATTGAGTAAGCTTAACAAGGTACTTTTCCCAGCACCGCTTGAACCGACAAGAGCCACGCATTCACCTGGGTAGATTTCCAAGTTGATGTCGATGAGAGACGGTAAATTACTGAATTGTTTTGTAACGTTTTTCAGTTCAAAAATTGGGACTGGTAGAGTCATACAGAGCTATTAGCATTCTTCGGTTAGCAGTTAAGGAAGTCACTTTCTTTACCCTTGAATAATTATGCGCTAAGTGTATTGGACGGATAGCTCATTATTTTATTTTCCCGATTTCCCGACCAACTTGTTCAATTTGAACGTAGTTGTCATTTTTGGTGGGAATAAATTTTTTTGCTTGAAATAGGTCGAGGATTTCTTTTTGTTCTGGTACTTTAGGGTCTAATTTAAAGAAAGCATTTTGGACTTTTTTGACAAACTCTTCGCCATAACGCTGTTTAACTTGAGGGTTAATGACCCAATGGTAGTCATAGAAGGCAGGGGTACGCCAGATAACTTCTACTTTGTTCAAATCGACTTCTTTGGCATCGACGCGCTGTAACCAAACTTTTTCATTTAAAGCACCGACTTCATATGTTCCTGCTTCTACAAGTTTAATAGTTTTATCATGGTCGCCGGAAAAGCCCACTTGACCTTTAAAATTTGTTAATTCTATGCCAGCTTGTTTCAAAAAGTATTGAGGCATTAATCGTCCTGAGGTAGAAGACTCGCTACCAAATGTCAAGGTATGCCCTTTAAGTTGTCGAAGATCGTTAATATCTTTTAACGGTTTTAGACCACTTTTCTTGTTGGCAATGAAAATGCTGTGGAATTTTTCATCTACGTCACGTTGGGCGATCGCTTCTGCTCCTGGGACTTGCAACCTTGCCTGAACACCTGTCAATCCCCCGAACCAGACTAGGTCTAAATCTCCGACTTTAAATCCAGTCACCGCTGCTGTATAATCAGTGACTGGCTTGTATTGCACAGGAAAGCCTAGTTCTTTCTGCAAATATGCTGCTAGTTTAGTAGACTGGCGCTGTAACTTCTCTGGATCTTGATCGGGAATTGCCCCTGTTACCAAAGGCTTTACATCTGATGTGCTTGCCGTTTCCGAAGTTCCAGATTTGTGTGAACAAGCCACTAATGGTAACAATAGTAGTAACAACCCTGACACTAAAAACTTTTTCATAATTTTATTAGCATTATTTTTAGCTCTAGAGTAGAATTCTACAGCTTATTGCTAAAAATTTTCTTAATTAGTAGATTATTTTACCATCTTTTTACCTTAAAAACTTAGCTGAATATAAAGTTATCTGAGTAGGCGTCAAGTAATTTCCTACTATCGTATTTTTTGTAACAATTCTCTCTGTAGAATTCAAACAAAATAAATATATATTGTTCATCTACCAGAAAATTTATATCTTAATGAAAAACCACAAAAAAATCTGTCCTCATTTTCAGAGTATTAATGGTAAATAATATGTCTTTTGAACAACATTATATAGTAGATAAAAGAAATTTTCATCACTCCGATCAAACTAAAGTTCAAGTAAATCATCCGAAGCCTGATTTAGGCACTGTACCAGATGTAGTTATTGCTTTTGTTCCTCTAGGATTTGTCATTATTTGGACAGGTTTATTCCTTATGATATCTAAGATGAGAACGGTGACAATAGATAAAATTATTATTACTGCTAATCC
>JAQYWP010001228.1 GCA_029379285.1 Rhizonema sp. PD38 | reverse complement strand
AGGTAATTCCTATGCTAGAGGAAAACGATCCAACTTCAACTTACAAGGCGCTCAATTTGCTGGAGGACTTGTAGACGCTGAAACTGTTAACGCTCATCAGATTGGTGGTAACATTACCAACAATACTCAAGCTGCACGAACGGAGACTAATAATTCAGCAGTCAAAACAATTTTAATTCTGGCATCCAATCCCAGGACTACTCCTGCTTTGCGATTAGATGAAGAGGTGCAAGAAATTGACGCGGGATTGCAACGAGCTAAAAAACGAGAACTGTTCGACCTGAAGCAGCGTTGGGCTGTGCGTGTTCAAGACATTTACCAATCTTTACTGGACTTCAAACCACAAATCGTTCATTTTAGTGGTCATGGTTCAGGGGTTGATGGCTTAATGCTGGAAGATGAAGCTGGGAGTGTGCGGTTGGTGGAAACTTTTGCGTTGGCTGGTTTGTTTGAGTTGTTTGCCAATACGATAGAGTGTGTTGTCCTGAATGCTTGTTATTCCGAGGTACAGGCGAGTGCGATCGCACAACATATCCCCTACGTGATTGGGATGAACAAGGCGATTGGGGATAAAGCAGCAATTAAGTTTGCTACGGGATTTTACAGTGCGATCGCGTCTGGAGAATCGGTTGAGTTTGCTTATAAGCTTGGGTGTAGTGTTATTCAGCTAGATGGGATTGCGGAATATTTAACTCCCGTACTTAAGAAGAGGTTAGCTTGGGATGGCAAATAAGGAGCATCTTGCAATACTCAAGCAGGGAGTAGAGGTTTGGAATGAGTGGAGAAAGAAAAATCGTACAATAATACCAGATTTAACGGAGGTGAACTTCAATGGGATGAGCTTTAGAAAAGTTGACTTCAGCAGGGCTATTCTCACAAAAGCAAATCTCTGTAAAACTTATTTACGTGAAGCCAATCTCAATCAAGCTATATTAATTGAGGCAAATTTGACTGAGGTTAATCTAACTGCGGCTAAACTCCGTTCTGCCGACCTCAGTAGATCTATTCTGCATTGTTCTAATTTAGACAGAGCAAACCTTTCTGGTGCTAATATTACTGAGGCTAACCTCTATAAAGCTAACCTTTATAGAGCTAATTTCAAAGGAGTTAATCTCAGTAAAGCTAACTTATATAAGGCGAACTTAACACAAGCTCAGTTGTTAGCAACTAATTGTACAAAAGCAACGTTTACCGAAGCTTGTCTGCAAGATTGGAATATTAATAGCGCTACAAGACTTGATGAGGTGGTTTGTGACTATGTTTATTTGCGTTTTAAGAAACAGGAGCGCCGTCCTCCAAGTGGAAGCTTTGCTCCAGGAGAGTTCACCAGATTATTCCAAAAATCCTTAGAAACCGTAGACCTGATTTTCCGCAACGGCGTTGACTGGGATGCTTTTGCATACTCGTTTAAGAAGGTAGAAGTTGAAAACCAAGATGCTCAGTTAGATGTTCAAAGTATAGAAAAGAAGGGGGATGGTATTCTTGTAGTCAAGGTCAATGTTTCTCCTAATGCTGATAAAGCAAAGATTCATAGTGACTTTATGCAAGGTTATGAATTTGCTCACAAAGCATTGGAGGCACAATATCAAGCAAGACTTGAGGATAAGGATAAGGAGATTAATCGGCTATTTTATCTAGTTAATCAACAATCAGAAACATCTAAAAAAGTTTCTACATACTATTTTTACAACCCTCAAATAGCTGGTGGAATTGTGGATGCAAACACAGTTCATAGCCAACATATAGGTGGTAATATTCAAAGCACCGACAACCAGGATTGACTCTCCTCGAGCGCTCATCTACGGGGATTCTTTTAATTTAGGATTTAACTTTGTTGCCCAAAGCCTTATCCTTACCCGTTTTCATCCCCTGCCTAAAGTACGAAGCTTGTCGCTGCGCTCCTCCTTCTCAGGGGTTTTCAACGGGCATTCTTATAATTAAATTAAACTACGCCACGTTGCGATCGCCCCACATATAAATTGCCCATTGCCCTAGGATTGAATAGTTCCGGAATGAACAGGAAACAGAATCATACCAGAGCATTAAACAACGGGTTGAGCGTCGGGAAACGTTCGTGAATATCACCCCTGTATTGAAGAAGAAATTATAAATTTATGCCTTCTTCAAAATTTTTCTGGAAATAAGCTCTGGTCAGCTGTTGTTAAGCATAACCTGAGTTCGACGTAAAAAAAAGTCTGAAAAATAGACAGAGTAAAATTTGTAGCAATACAGGATTGTTCAATTCAATATCAATAAGATTCCACAAATGAGAATGGGCATGAATTTAGACACTCTCAGTACTGAAAGGAAGGATAATGAATTCATCACAAATTCATTAAGATGATAAGGCGTAAAAAATCGACATAATTAGCACATAGACTTGATTATACGAATAATATTGAATTAAACACACAATCAAAAGCTGAGGATAATGATTTGAAGATTAAATCAAAGATTTCCAATAATGAAACAATCAAAAAATCTATAATCACTTATCCTGAAATAGAAATGAAGTTTTTTTTCGGAAGTATGTTAGATAATAGTGAGCGCCAAAAGCTCAGAAGGAAAGAAATGTGCTTCTTGCAGTAAATCTAAATCTTCTATTGTTAGATTTAATGAAGGTTTTTTATCTTGGTAAGTATAAGAAATTAATCCAGCAATAACCAGGGTAAGCGCACTTAATTTTGTATCTAAAAAGACAGATTATTTTACTTAAATA
>JAQYWP010001227.1 GCA_029379285.1 Rhizonema sp. PD38 | reverse complement strand
ATGCAGATTCAGACAGCAACATTAGGCTATCCTCGCATTGGTAAAAACCGAGAAGTTAAAAAAGCACTAGAAGCATTTTGGAGTGGCAAATTAGAAGCAGAATCATTACTGCAAACTGTGCAAGAAGTTGAGGAATCTAACTGGAAAACTCAACTTGAAGCAGGGATTGATTTCATAGGTATTGGAGACACAACTCTCTACGATCATGTTCTTGACTGGACATTTCGTTTTGGGCTAATTCCTAAAAGATTTCAACAGGTTTCCGGTTTAGAACGTTACTTTA
Source organism: Rhizonema sp. PD38 (assembly GCA_029379285.1). Taxonomy (GTDB): domain Bacteria; phylum Cyanobacteriota; class Cyanobacteriia; order Cyanobacteriales; family Nostocaceae; genus Rhizonema. The sequence continues at coordinate 2,436 of JAQYWP010001227.1, read as the reverse complement.
CAATGGCAAGGGGTAAAGAAGGAATTCCCGCCTTGGAAATGACAAAGTGGTTTGATACTAATTATCACTACCTCGTCCCTGAAATTGCAGACGAAACATTATCAGTAGATTTCAGTGACTTTTTAGAAAGAGTTAGCCGCGCTCAAAAGATATTAGGTAAAGCGGCAATTCCTATTATACTTGGTCCCTGTACACTGTTGCGCTTAAGTAAATTAGAAATAAATATTCAGCAAGGAGTGTCAAAGCTAGTTCCGCTATACATCAGCCTACTCACTGAATTAAAAAATCAGGGAGTAGAAGAAGTGCAAATGCATGAACCTGCGCTTGTTTTAGGCGACGCCAATTCTTGTCAGGAACACTTTCAAACTGTTTATCAGTCACTTTCCTTAGTTGGAATATCCCTAAATTTAGTGACCTACTTTGATGATTTAGGGAAAGCTTATCCTTGGGTAATCGATTTACCCGTTGCAGCTATTAGCTTAGACTTGACACGCGGTCGCAACATAGAGTTAATTAAAACTTACGGTTTCCCACCAAGTAAGCGATTAGGTGTAGGAGTTATAGACGCAAGAAATATTTGGCAGATTCGTCCAAATAAAGTTATTCCCATGTTGCAAGAGATTGTAGATAGTTTAGATGGAAAATCTTTACACATTCAACCATCTGCTTCTTTACAATTTGTTCCCTACGATGCCGAAAGAGAAAAACAATTACCTGAAGAGCTACGTAATGTCTTGAGTTTTGCTGAACAGAAAATTAAAGAAGTCGTTTTCTTAGCTCGGACAATAATAGGAGAAAACACGAAAACAGAGCAAGAATCTATCGCGTCCACCTGGAATCAATTCGAGCAGTTTAGTCCGGTAAATCAGTTAGTTCAAAAAAGAATGCAAACGTTGAAGATTGATGATTTTCAGCGTCCTTTATCATATGGATTGCGAATTGATTCTCAAATTCCTCTTCCGCCATTTCCTACAACTACAATTGGTTCCTTTCCCCAAACCTCTGAAGTTCGGCAACTCCGAGTGCGCTATAAACGGGGTGAATTGACTCAGTCAGAATACCTTGCTGCAATTGATGTTCAAATTGCCGACTGTATAAAACGCCAGGAGGACTTAGGGTTAGATGTTTTAGTACATGGTGAATTTGAACGCACCGACATGGTGGAATTTTTTGGACAGCAGCTATCAGGTTTTGCTTTTACTGAAAATGGATGGGTACAAAGCTATGGTAGCCGTTATGTTCGTCCGCCAATTATTTACGGTGATGTGGTTCGCAATACCCCAATGACGCTACGTGAATTTAAAGTAGCTCAATCATTAACTGAGAAACCTGTAAAAGGGATGTTGACAGGTCCTGTAACTATCTTAAATTGGTCTTATCCTCGAACAGATATTTCCAGATCAGAACAAGCTTTCCAAATTGCTCTGACGTTGCGGGATGAGGTGGCGGATTTGGAAGCTGTTGGTGCAAAGATTATTCAAGTAGATGAACCAGCCTTACGTGAAGGTTTACCTCTGAAAATTGATCGCTGGAATGAATATCTTTCTTGGGCTGTGGATGCATTTCGTTTGGCAACAGCAGTAGCCCAACCCCAAACTCAAATTCACACTCATATGTGCTACTGCGAATTTGGTGACATTATCAAGGATATTGAACGGTTAGATGCTGATGTTATTTCGATTGAAAATAGTCGCAGTAACAATCAAACTCTACGAGAAATCACAGAAGGTGGCTACTCACATCAAGTTGGCAATGGAGTTTATGACATCCATAGCCCTGTAGTGCCAACAACTGAACAAATTTTACAGCAATTACGGACTGGAGTTGCTAATTTGCCCGTAAAACAAATTTGGGTGAACCCAGACTGTGGTTTGAAAACTCGGCGTTGGGAAGAGGTAATTCCCTCAATGAAAAATATGGTAGATGCTGCCAAAGTCTTGCGGCAGGAAGTTAATGTAACTCCAAGTTAGCAGTACGCTAAGGCACTTACCAGTAAATAAATCTCCAGCCGTGTGTGTGAATATTGCGCGAAGCTCCGGGGAGAGAGTACTCTCAAAGCAAAATCTGCCGGGCGGAATCTTCCGTCCGGCGAGTTTTGCGCAAAGTCTGCGGGAGGGAAGCTTCACGGACGCGAGCTTTGCCCCGAGACTTCGCGACTACGACTCAACCATCTAGTTTGACGGCTGGAGATTTATTTTTTTGGATCTCCCTAAGATTGAGTACTTTAAAACTTTTGTCAGAGGCTGATTATTGAAATCAACAATCAAGCCTCATTATTTACACCATTCTTTACTTTCTCAGTGTTCTTGCGGTGCTTTTTATTTTGGAGTTTAAACGTGATGATAACAATGGTAGAAACAATGACAGCAGTTGACGATAAAGGCATTGAGCCGAGATACGTGTAAAAACCTGCAAGATGGTCTGGAAACGCTTTCT
>JAQYWP010000225.1 GCA_029379285.1 Rhizonema sp. PD38 | reverse complement strand
TGATCCTAAGTCTGGCTAATCCAAGTGTTTTTTTCTCCCTCGTGAGAAATCCGGGATAAGATACTTTATCCTTGACACCTGTTTCTAAACCAGCATATGCAACTGCTTTAAAACCTAAGACATTTACAAAAAAATTCATTGCTTGATAAGCATTCCCAACATAGAATTCAATGTACTCAACTTCTTGCACAGCAATGTAATGATGTTTGTCGGTCTCAGGTTTTAATTCAACCGTTAATTGCGAGTTACTTTTATGAGAAAAGCTAATTTTCTCAACATTCATGCTTTCGACCTGGGATAAATTTAAGATTTAACAATGCAGCAGATGTAATCACTGGCTTAAAGCCCTTGCGTAACAAATAGGAAAGGTGGAGCAAACTTGTATTTAATAGCTATACATTTGATACCTATCTTTATTTCATATTTTTCGTGACAATGCAACGCCAGTTAAGACAGTTAAGGAAATTCTTTGACTTTATTTGAACCTGAGTTCGACGTAAAAAAAGGACTGAAAACTAGATAGAGTACACTTTCTAGCAATACAAGGTTGTAACCCACCCACGCGCACCTTAAAGTGTTACATGTCCTGCGGTAGTAGCAGACTAAGGGTGAAGACAGAAAAAGTCAAAATTGATACATATTTAAATCTTGGCTACTTAGCAGACTGGAGAGCGATCATTAATTAATGTCAATCCGTGTAGAAGGAGATTTTAGACGACTTCCTGATGGAGTTTTGGGATTACTACCGAGAACTACTTGCTTATAGAGATTCTCCAAACCAAAAGAAAAAACTTGAGCTTCAGTCAAAATTTTGGGAAATTTTTAGTCACCAACCCGCCAAAAGAGAGTTGTTTTTGAAAGTAAGCGCGGTAGAGTTCGCAACGCACAAGAGCGCTTACGCCCTCAATGCGGATCAATCCCAAACTTTCGAGCTGAACAGCCTCAATCGGATTAAGAGAAATACCTTGCTCAGTCGCCAAAACTTTAGCATAAGTCGATGCCAAACTAGGATTTTCAAGCAGCTTCACCCACAGTCCCCATAAATGATCGCGGTAGATACCACCGTTGGCGTAAGCCGACTGTATCAACTTATCGAGACTAAATTCTTGACAGGAAAGATAATACAGCGCAATCTGAATTAGTGCTGGATGTCCGCCTACAAGTGACATTAGTTGGGCGGATTCTTTACCAGCACTCCAGAAGAATCCGTGTCGGTAGGCTAATTCTTCAACTTGTTGCTGGGTAAATTCTGGTAAACGGATAGGTAGTCCAATGTTAAACGAGGAGCAGTTGATATCCTGAGTGACTAACTCTTGTGTTGAGTAAACGACTACTAGTTTAAATTTCTGCCAGTGAGCATTTTGTCGTGCTTCCTCGCACCACGAATGTAATAAGGCAAAGAACTCCTCAGCAATGTCAGGTTTTTTAAACAACCGATCAACTTCGTTTAACACCAGAACCACTGAACTTTGAATCTGCTTGAGCAAATAGTACTGGAAGTAGAAGCTGCAATTGAATTTACAACCAAATTCCTCATCCCAATAATTATTTAAATTAGGGTCAATACCTAATTCTCTAGCAACTCGCCAGCAAAGAGAACGCAAAAGCTGATTTAAGTTAGTTAGACAATTGGAATCGAATTGGTAGCAATTGAGATTCACTGTGTGATATCCTTGACTCTGTGCAAAAGCTAAGAGCCGCAGCACAAGAGAACTCTTACCCATCTGTTTGGGGGCTGAGATCCTAATCACGCAACCAAGTTGATGTAGCTCATGAAAAGCCAGTTCCTCAATTGGGGGACGGAGGACGTACAAGGAAGAACCTAGAGGTATCGGACCATCCGGGTATGGCCAAAGATGTTCAAGTTTATCTGGCTCACAGTTAACAAATGAGTCTACGCATAAAGCGCCTGACTCTCTTACCAGTGTGTCCTCACTCGGCGATGGGGCTGAAGCCCTCTGCGCTTCTGTTCTCCTGTCGGAACTCCGGAAACCAGACGCTAAGCTTCCGCGCAATCGTGCCTGAGAATCAATCTTGTTTGGTTCACTCAGGATTACATAGTCTTCTGAGTGTAATTTTAAGTTAAAGGCGCTAAAGCATAGTCTCAGAGTTTTTTGGTCTACACGTGTATTCAAAGACCACAATCGGCTCAGTGTTTTTGTAGAAACATTAATGCGCGATCCTAAATCGTTTAGAGTAAAGCGATCGCCGTTGTTTTGCGTCATTTCCACAGCCAGAATTGCTGTTTGTAGCCGCTTCAGTCCCTTTGGTGTCAGCACAGTTCCCCGTCTTCTCTTGCTCTTAAATTGTTGCATAGGAGTGATTGTGACCTTTGTTAACTGTCTGTTGATTATTCAACCATTGATGATTATGAACATTTGGGACGTTATGTGGTCAATCGTCTGTTAGGTGCTGTATTCCAGTGAGACATTCAAGTTGCGAACTACTGGATCGTAAAAAGTTACTTTGTTCGACCTGATCTCTCCTGTATTTTTTAAAATAAAGTATTAAAAAATACTTTTAAATAATATGTCTATACATAAAATCACAGTGGTACAATTGCTAAAAAGAATTACCAATAAGAGTTTCAGGTAATTCCTAATTTGTCAAGTATTTAAGTTAATCTTTTTTATGTTACAGTAGTTATTTAAATTGAAAATAAAGTTATTTTTCTAAAGAGTGTACTTATAAACTTTGGGGTTGTTGTAAGCTTGGTCACGCTTAATATGTGGATTGCATCAGTATGTTGTTTTGTTACAACGCTGTAAGTAACCGCGCACTCGCTCGCGGACAGCTATATTATGTAGAGCAAACTTTGTGCAAAGTCTGCGTCAAAGCTCGCTCTTGGGAAGATCCCCCGGCAGACTTTGGGCGAAGCTCTGGGGAGAGAGTACTCTTTCCCGCGAGCTTTGCCTCAAAATACTCCAAGAGATTGTCATTTGAGCGTGAGAGATGCTTTGTTAATGGAAGTCCCTTTTTGGCTCTTACTCTCCCAAAGAATGAGCGTAGGTTCAAAATTGATCAACTTATCGGTAAATCTCCCAATGGTTTTTAGCCAATTTAAAGTCGGTGGCAGCTTGCATTCAGGAGACCCTACCTATGTGGTGCGTCGTGCTGATGAACAGCTGTATACTTCCCTGAAGGCAGGGGAATTTTGTTATGTCTTCAATGCTCGACAGATGGGAAAATCTTCAATACTTGTCAGGGCTAAACACCAGCTAGAAAAAGAAGGATACCTCTGTACCCACGTTGACATGACCCGCATTGGTAGCAGACATATTACCCCTTTACAATGGTACAAGGGTATGGTAGGAGATTTATGGAGAGGATTTAATTGTTCGGGGAAAATTAATTTAAAAACGTGGTGGCAGGAACTTGAAGATATTTCCCTGCTGCAAAGATTGAGTGAATTTATAGAATTATTACTAAATCAATTTGCGGATAAAAAGCTGTGTATTTTGATAGATGAAATAGACAGCATTCTCAGTTTAAAATTTCCAATAGATGATTTTTTTACGCTGATTCGCTACTGCTATAATCAGCAATCGCATAATCCAGAATACCACCGCATTACTTTTGCTATCTTTGGCGTGGCAACTCCCAGCGATTTAATCCGCGACAAAACCAGAACCCCATTTAACATTGGCAAAGCTATCGATCTATATGGCTTCAGTTTAGAAGAAGCATTGCCTTTGGCACAAGGATTTGTCGGAAAATTTGAGCGTCCTTACAAGATTCTTCAAGAAATAATAGCATGGAGTGGAGGACAGCCATTTTTGACGCAAAAACTGTGTCAATTAGTGGATTGGGCAATACAAGAAAAACTATCCCAGAGTCAGATGCCACTCTTAACTGAAGAATTTTGGGTGGAAAGTATTGTGCGATCGCACCTGATTGAAAATTGGGAATCTCTTGATGAACCAGAGCATTTAAAGACGATACGCGATCGCCTGATGCGTAATGAGAACCGTGCAGGAAGATTGCTAGGCATATATCAGCAAATATTACAAGGTGTGCAAGTGTCTACCGATGACAGTCCAGAGCAAATTGAACTTTTGCTATCGGGATTAGTCATCAAGCAGCACTCTTTTTTACAAGTCAAAAACCGAATTTACGCAGAAGTCTTTAACCTAATGTGGGTGAACAAACAATTTAGAAGACTGCGCCCCTACTCCCAAACCTTCGATGCTTGGATTGCATCTGCTCAAACAGATTCATCGCGACTGCTGCGGGGACAAGCTTTAATTGACGCTTTATCCTGGGCACAGGGTAAAAGTTTGAGCGATCTGGACTATCAATTTTTAGCGAACAGTACCGAAGTTGATAGAAAAGAAGTCCAACTTACTTTAGAAGCACAACGCGCTCTCGAAGTTGAAGCACGACTCATAGAGGAACAAAAACGACTGGCTCAAGAGAAAAAAGCTGCTTCTCGACAAAAACTCTTATTGTTTACAGTTAGTATAGCATTGGTAATTACTTGCTTATTAGGAGCAGCAACATATGAGCAGTACAAAAAAGCAGTTACAAACGAGTATCTTGCAAGGGTAAGCGAAATTAAAGCTTTAGTGTCGTCATCTGAAGGATTGTTTGCTTCCAATCGGAAGTTGGATGCGCTTGTAGAAGGTATCAAAGCGACAAGAAAACTGCAAAAAATCAACTATGCAGATCCAAGTATTGAGAATCAGGTAAAAGATGCCCTAGCACAAGCCGTTTATGGAGCAGATGAATACAACCGCTTATCGGGGCATCAAGCCCCGATTATGGGAGTGGCTATCAGCCCTGATAGTTCTGTAATTGCCTCAGCTAGCACAGATAACACAGTGAAACTTTGGCGGCGTGACGGTAGCTTATTGACAACTTTCACTGGTCATACTGGAGTTGTCAGAGCAGTAGATTTTAGCAGTGATGGCAAGACGCTTGTTTCCGCATCTGACGATCACACGGTAAAAATTTGGCAACGAGATGGTGAGCCAGGGCTGAAGGAGGGTTTCCCTCCGCAGGTGACTGGCGTTAGCGTAAGCGGTAGCGACGGAGGAGCGTCACCCCGAAGGGGTAGGCAAATAAGAACTCTCACTGGTCACAATGCACCGATCTGGGTAGTCAAGTTTAGCCCAGATGGTCAGCTAATTGTTTCTGCAAGTATAGATGGTATTATCAAAATTTGGACTATTGACGGTACTTTACTCAAAACTTTGAAAGGTAAACTAGTAGGAGTATCGGCAGTAGCATTTAGTCCAGATAGTCAGATTTTTGTCACTGTGAGTCAGGATAGTACACTGAAATTTTGGCGGCGGTCAGGTGAGTTGCTAAAAACTATACTTACTCCTACAAACAATACTCAAGTCACCTTTAGCCCACAAAGTCACACCATCGCCATATCAAGCGCAGACAATACTGTTAAACTTATGACTCAAGACGGTACATTGTTAAAAACCTTTCAGGGTCATACTGGAGTTGTCACAGACGTCGCATTTAGTCCGGATGGTCAGATTATTGCCTCTTCTAGTTTGGACAAAACCATTAAACTAAGGCACATTAGCGGCTCAGAATTAGCTACGTTTAGAGGGCATAGTGCACCAGTGTGGGGGCTAGCTTGGAGTCCCGACGGCAGCTACATTGCCTCAGCCGGCACAGACAGCGTTGTTAAACTTTGGCAAAGTCACAACCCATTACTTTCAACCATCACTGCTCACGAAAATGGAATATATGCAGTTGATATCAGTTCTGATAGTACTACAATTGCTACAGCAGGATCGGGTCAGGACAACACAGTTAAACTTTGGGATCGTCAAGGCAAATTGCTGGCAACATTTGTGGGACATAAAGCACCAGTAATCTCTGTTGATATTAGCCCCGATGGTAAGTTGATTGCTTCTGGTGGTTTGGACTATACCGTAAGACTTTGGCAGCGAGAGGGAACTTTAGTCAAGACTTTGATTGGTCATAATGCTATGGTGACGTCAGTCGCCTTTAGTCCCGACGGTACTATCCTTGCTTCATCAAGTCAAGATGATACAGTAAAGCTTTGGAAACTTGACGGGACATTAATAAAAACTTTCAATGGAAGTGGCAAAGGTTTGTGGCGATTAGCATTCAGCCCAGACGGTACTAGAGTTGCTGTGGGCAGTGGAGACGGTACAGTTAAGATGTGGAAACTTGATGGTGAGCCAGCGCTGTTCGCGGGGCATCTCCGTCAGGAGAAGAGAAGCGTTTCCTTAAGGAGAAAGGACACGTTAGAGAAAAGTTTTCCTGCTCATAATGCTACTGTGTGGGTAGTTGCATTTAACCCCCAAGGTAATATTCTCGCCTCTGGCAGTGCAGACGGTACAATCAAGCTTTGGAAACTAAACGGTACTAGGTTGAACACTCTTACAGGTCATCGTGCACCAGTGTGGGGAATTTCATTTAGCCCAGACGGTAAAATGATCGCTTCGGCGAGTGTACACAACCAGGTGAAACTGTGGAAGTTGGACGGTACGGAACTAGCAACGTTGCGAGGGCATAGTTCTGCGGTAAGGGGGGTTAACGTAAGCCAAGACGGCACTTTTCTGGCTTCAGTTGGTGAAGACAGCAAGTTAATTCTGTGGAATTTGCCTCGAATTCTCAAGCTAGATTTATTAACTGAGGGGTGCAATCGCGTGCGGGATTATTTGAGGACGAATGCAGCAGTGGAAGAAGGCGATGCCAAAAGCGCTGCTGACGCAGGACGCCACCTTTGCGATCACACTCCAGCATAACTAGCAACTTGGGTTAATACCACTGAACCCCTCCCCGCTTTTCAATGTGCTTTGTCTCCCCTCCCCGCTTGCTTTCTAGGGGTTGGGGGTGGTGTGAGCGTGTTTACGGAATTTCTGGTTAATTAACCGGACATGATATGACCGCGCTATCGCAGTTACAATTCTTCCATCTTGCTTATTTACAATTGCAAGATTGTCAGGACTTACGTAACTGTCATAGGCCATCAGCTTATAGTAAATGTCCTCATTGGAAAAAAGCACGTCAAAATTGAGAAAGCACGACAGCAGTGAACACTAGACAAAAACATGAGTGTAACTATTCCCATACAAGCCATAGAACTCGCCCCCGGTAGTCAAATTGCCATTCATAACATGTCCTGGCTTGACTTCGAGCGACTTCTTGAAGACTTAGGAGAAAAACGCGAAACACGCGTCGCATACTATCTTGGAACCCTAGAAATCATGTCCCCGTTAGCACTTCACGAACGTCCTCATCGAATTATTGCTTACATTATCACGACAATTCTAGAAATTCAAGGACGCAACTGGGAAGATTTTGGCTCAACAACTTTCAAGCGTCCAGATATAGCTGGGGTTGAACCAGATACCTGCTTTTATATCCAGAATGCCAACTTAGTAAAAGGATGTACTCAAATGGATTTAACCGTATATCCTCCCTGTGATCTTGCTGTTGAATCAGATCTGAGTTCAAAAACAACCCTCAACGCCTACACATCTCTCGGCGTTCCCGAAGTCTGGATTTACAGCAACTATCAACTAACTATTTACATTCTCCAAGCTATCGGCTACGTGAAATCTTCCCTCAGTCCCACCTTTCCCAATTTACCCATAACCGAACTTATTCCTCAAATGGTGCAAAAAGCCATCAATGGCGGAACCAGTCAAATGTTACGAGAACTGAGAACTTTGTTAACAAAGAGGGGGGAAGGGGAGAATATATAAGATACAACTGAGAACTGATATATTGGAGAATCTATATATTGTAACTTACGAACCTGACAAGCGCCTGGAAAATATTTCAACACATAAATTTAAGAGGAAGAAGAGCGAATGTCGTGGTTTGTAAAGATTGAACAAGGGAAAGTTGACAAAAGTACTTTCGATGAATATGTGCCAGCCCATAAAGCCTACGTACAAGAGTTGATTGCCAAAGGACATCAGGCAAAAACTGGGTATTGGGCGCAACGAGGAGGTGGTATGATGCTGTTTGAAGCGGCATCAATGGATGAAGCCAAAGCCATTGTGGCTGCCGATCCTTTGGTAAAAAGTGGCTGCGTCCGCTATCAGCTTTATGAATGGCGAATTTTAGTGGAATAATTTGAGTAGGGGCGGGTTTGCTCAAAACAATGTCTTCTCAAACACAAGATATTCACCAAATCCACCCGTATAAAAGTGCAAAATCTAAAATTAACTCCCAATTCCTAAATTTGATGCTATGCTATTTTAAGACCTGGATCTACGCGACTGCAACGCCCAAATCTTGTCAGGACCGGAAGGTAGCAGCAACACGGGATGCTTGTAGTAGGCGTAGTCTCCGGGTCGCCTCATTTTAGGAGCGCAAGAGCGACAATGCCTGGTTTCGGAGATGTTGTTAAAAAAGCCTTCTACCTCGGTGTTGGATTGGCGTCTTATGCGGGTGAGAAAGCAGGGGGGAGATTAGCCGAACTGCGATCGCAAGTCGAAAAGCTCGCAGACGAAATGGTTGCGCGGGGCGAAATGACAACAGAGGAAGGTCGGCGCTTTGTTGAAGATATGATGAAGCAAGCTCAACAGTCATCGCCATCAGGTGTAACGGTTGAGAAAACACCAGCCTCAGAACCTCGCCGCATTGAAATTTTAGAGGAAGAAGAACAGCCAAAAGCCAAAGAAGCACCACCAACAGAAAATGTAGATAGATTACGCACACAAGTGCAACAAATGCAAGAAGAGTTAAGAAGGCTACAGCGAGAACAAGGTTAGTTCACAGGATCTGTAATCTAAGTACAGGAATTAGGAGGGAGAAAATTTAAATCATTTATTACTCTTAACTAGTTGACAATGCCTTAAACTTTGTGTCATAAAATAAATTAATATATATATTTTTGTAAAATTAAAATTTAACTGGAGGGCTATGTGTCCTCCTCACTTATCAGAGAACGTTCCAGCGTACTAATTTTTATGGAAAAGTGGCAAAAAGATTTTTGGGAAGTTGTACAAGTAGTATCTGAGGAAGTAGAGCGGTTCTTCCTGGGTATGGGTGAAATGGTTGATACCATTTTTGAGTTGACCGAAGAAATCACCGAACAAGTACAAGATTCAATTGCTACTGAGCTTGATCAATATTTGCATGACTTGGCTGAACCAATTTTAGAAGTTTACTGGGAACTGGAAGAAGTTGTGGGAGATGACATGGATTTGGGTTTCCCTTATTCAGTAGAAGCTACAGCCGAACAAAATTCTGCTTGCATTGGTTGTCGTCATTACCATGGTCAAGTCTACAGCGGAAACCTGTTAGTTTGTGGTATGCACCCTTATGGATGGGAAAGTGGGAATTGCCCAGACTGGGAACAAGAAGATTTGTAAGGCAGTGAAGAATTAGGAGGCATTCAGAGTCGGGGAGAACCGCAGCATAACCTGTACAGTAGTTCAGAGCAACAATGATTTGCACTCTACATAATTCTTAATGACTAAGTTATTAGGGTATTTCTATTTGGAAAAATTTATGAGCAATTTTGTACCAGAAACGACATCCCAGCTAAGCCAAGAAATGAAGTATGGGGAACGTAACATTGCGGAGGGAGAATTAATCACCTTTCCTAATCCGCGTGTGGGAAGGAAATATAACATTAACATTACCCTGCCAGAGTTTACCTGTAAATGTCCCTTTTCAGGCTATCCAGACTTTGCGACGATTCATATTACCTACGTGCCTAATGAAAGAGTCGTGGAATTGAAGGCAATAAAACTTTACATAAATAGTTACCGTGATCGCTACATTTCTCATGAGGAAGTAGTTAATCAAATTTTAGATGATTTTGTTGTGGCAACCGATCCGTTAGAGGTGACTCTCAAAGGAGATTTTTCACCTCGTGGTAATGTGCATACAGTGGTTGAGGTGCGTCATCAGAAGGAATCTCACTGAAGCATGCAGATGTAGAGACGCACCGCCAAGTTGCTTCTCTACAATAGACATTTCTGGCGTTGCATAAAACAGGGATGAAAATTGAACCGCCAAGACGCCAAGAATTAATTTTTTATATTTACAGAGAAAATAAAATCATCCCGCAAATATGCAACGCCACATTTCTTAGTTGTATCTCATAAAAAACGGTAGCCCTCACCCAAATTTAGGTGAGGGGTTTTTGTTCGTATACGAACCTATCTCTTATTTATAACTCATTGATCGAATATGATGTTATATCATGTCCGGTTAATTAACCGTAATTTCCGTAAACACTGAACCCCACCACGCCAGTCACCTACGGCGGGAAACCCGCCTGCAGTGCTGGCTC
>JAQYWP010001226.1 GCA_029379285.1 Rhizonema sp. PD38 | reverse complement strand
GCCCTCAACTGTTCGCTAAAAAAAGCCGGATCTCTCTCAAAATTGGTACTGCCAAAAACCAATGGCAATCCCTTCTTTATAAATGAGTTTTTGAAGTCGCTCTACACTGAAGAACTATTGAAATTTAACTTCCAGGGAAGGCTTTGGCAGTGGGATCTAGCGCAAATTCAGTCACAGGACATTACTGATAACGTAGTCGAACTCATGACCGATAAGTTGCGAAAGTTGGGAGAGGAGACACAACAAGTCTTAAAGCTAGCTGCTTGTATTGGCAACCAGTTTGAAATCAAGACATTGGCAGTTATCTATGAAAAATCACCCCAAGCAACAGCTGCCGATTTGTGGGCGGCGATGTTTGAAGGTTTGGTTTTGCCTTTGGGAAATACCTACAAGTTAATCGACCTTAACGTAGAGGGTTTGGTAGATGAAGTCACGGTCGAATACAGATTTGCTCATGACCGCATCCAACAAGCAGCCTATTCCCTGATTCCTGAAGCAGAAAAGCAAGACTTACACTGGCAAGTAGGACAACTGCTGCTGCAAAACACACCGTTAGACGAGCGAGAGCAGAAAATCTTTGACATTGTCAACCAACTTAACCAGGGTCGTGATCTCCTCAAACATCAGAAACAACGAGATGAGCTAGCCCAATTAAACCTCATGGCGGGTCACAAAGCAAAGGCATCAGCAGCATATCAACCCGCTTTTCATTATTTGCAGATTGGGATCGGACTGCTTAACCCCCCCCAATCCCCCTTATTAGATGGAGGAGATAGTTGGCAGCGGCAGTATGAGCTTACCCTGACTCTGTATTTTGAAGCTGCAGAAGCCGCCTGCCTTAACAGCAGCCTTAAGGAGGTGGAGCGATGGACTGAAGTAATACTGGAACAAGCTAAAACCCTGCTGGACAAAGTGAAAGCCTATGAAATTAAAATCCAGGCTTATTTGGGGCAGCAGAAATCAACAGAAGCAATGACGATTGGATTACAGGCGCTGCAACTGTGCGGCGTGGAGCTAGAAAAACTAAGTCAGGCAGATTTGGTACGTCGTTTGGAGGAAACAAAGGCTATTTGGGTAGAGCAGAATCCCAAGAATTTAATTGAGCTGCCGGAAATGACAGATGCTACAAAACAAGCGACTATGCTGCTCTTATTTCTCTTGGCTAGCGTTGCCTCTGTAGGATTTCCTGACCTTTTCCCTTTCCTCATACTCGAATTAGTCAATTTATCGTTGAAGTTTGGCAGTACATCTTTCTCGGCTCCTGCCTATGCCTCTTATGGAATCCTTCTATGTGGGGTAACAGAAGAAATTGATGCTGGCTATCAATTTTGCCAACTTGCATTGAGCCTTTTAGAACGGTTTGACACCAAACAATTTGAGGCTAAGACTATCTTTGTGTTTAACACATTCGTTAGGCATTGGAAAGAGCATACTCAGGAATCATTAAAACCTTTTCTACAGATACACCGATACGGACTGGAAACAGGAGATCTGATTTGGGGTTGTACCGCGCTATCTTTGTACGCTTTATACGCATATTGGATTGGTCAGGAATTGGGGGCATTAGAGCGAGATATTGTTAAATATAATGAGGTTATTACTCGACATAAACAGGAAGTAGCACAACGTTGGATTGAATCGGTTCTTCAGCCTATCTTAAATCTACTTGGGAGAACTGAAAATCCTTGTCTTTTAGCTAGTGAGAGTTACGTTGAAGATACGATGTTATCTCTTTATCAGAAAGTAAATGATATAAATTCTCTTTACCACTTTCATCTACATAAACTTTTTCTTTACTATCTGTTTCAAGACTACCAACAAGCACTTGAAATGGCTACTAAGATTAAAGAGTATATGGGTGTAGCAGTGGGATTTTATTCTACTGCTATCAGTAACTTTTACGAGTCTCTTACCCAATTAGCTGTATTTCCTGATGCCAAAACTCTTGAACAAAAGCAAATTTTGGAACAGGTAGAGAATAACCAGAAAAAAATGGAAAATTGGGCACATCATGCCCCAATGAATTTTCTCCATAAGTTCTATTTAGTCGAAGCCGAACGTGCCCGTATCTTGAGGAAAGATAGCGATGCTAGAGAATATTACGATCGCGCCATTGCCCTCGCCCATGAAAACGAATATCTCAACGAAGAAGCCCTCGCCTACGAATTAGCTGGGCGATTTTATTTAACCAGAGATCAAAAACACGTTGCTCGTTACTACCTGCAAGATGCCCACTATGCTTACCAGCGCTGGGGGGCTGTGGCTAAGGTAAAAGATTTAGAAGCAAGATACCCGCAGTTTTTAGCCAAAACTGCAACCGATACATTAAAAACTACCTTACCCCACTCAACCACTGAATCAGGACAAACGACATCCGATGTCTTAGATTTAAACAGCGTGTTCAGAGCCTCGCAAACTATTTCTGGCGAAATTATGCTGGAAAAGTTGCTGGAAAAGTTGATGAAAATAGTGATTGAGAATGCAGCAGCACAAAAAGGCTTTCTGATTCTGGAGAAGGAAGGTAACTGGGTGATTGAAGGTAAAGGAACTGTAGATTCCGATGACATTACTATACTGCAATCCATTCCAGTAGAATCTTTAGACCCTAACAGTCAAATACCCCTCCTGTCACCCGCTATCATCAACTACGTCGCTCGCACCCATGAAAATGTGGTGTTAAATGATGCTGTTAATGAAGGACAATTTACTAGCGATCACTACATTGT
>JAQYWP010001225.1 GCA_029379285.1 Rhizonema sp. PD38 | reverse complement strand
TCGGAATACGGCGTCCAAATTAAATAGAACGCGCATTTATTTATGGGGATACATAGCTGCCCTCTGCCGACTGCCGTCACGCCTTCTTAAAGCTTTACGTTGTGGGGGTTTTTCATATATCAATAAAGCTACATTATCTTAAACATGACATTATTAAATAGCAAAAGAGACTTTTTCATATATCAATAAAGCTACATTATCTTAAGCATGACATTATTAAATAACAAAAACACTCAAATACGGGTATTTTATCAATCTGTAAATCATATAATAAATATTTCAATAGCGATTAGAGGTAGAATCAATGAAAAAGAAATGGTCTTTCAGAAAAATCACGATAAACCTAACTTATTCTGAAGCACAAATATTTAATCGATATTGCGAAGTAAGTGGTAGATGTATGTCGGACGTGATTCGAGAATTGATAAGGAGTCTTCCTAGTACGCACTAAAATGAAATCCCCTCACCAATTAACAAACCAGTGAGGGAAATAATTAACCAAAAGTAGTTGCCATTAAAATAACCCAAAAGTCTTTGCAGCAAGCGTTGTAAGTTTTTTTTGTAGATATAAACTAGGTTTATAGTGAGCAATGTCGGGTTATAAGAGTTAGAAGTTTTGAAAACGAATGTGTAATTAACCTAGAGAGGAAGTGGTGTGGAGAATCCCGACTTATTACTATTAGATGTTGACTTTATAAAAGCTTGGGAAAATTTTTTACATTATCATAGCCAAGCAATTCAACTACTCACCCTTACCACGAGTTCAACAAGTCATAGTAAAGAATTTTTATACACAGAAGCTCTACAAGCACATACAACGGCTATAGAGGCATACATGCGAATGAATCAGTTAGTCCAAAGGTCGGTAAAGACAACGGTGAAAAAAAAGGATATAACTCCAAAACAAATAATGAACTGGAGTCAGGAATTAAAAGTTAGAAGTTTAAAAAACGTTGCTAGAAGCAAAAAAGTGCGACTTACGAGCCTAGAACTACGCACTAAACACCTTAATGCATGAGAGTTAAAATTGAAGCTCCCTACCGATTGGGTTAAATCGGTAAGGAGGAAACATGTTTCCTTCAATTCCTGCGTTAGGGAGAATAAACCCCCTACTGATTGGGTCAAATCGGATTATTTGAAAACTCTGGTGCAACTTTTACTACAGCATAAGCAATGCATTTATCCCTACCCAATACTGCGTAGGATAAGCTCTTTTTTCCTCCCCTGCATCCCCTGCATCCCCTGCTTGCCTCAACAGATAAATTTCGAGAGCCCTTGCAGTATTGTATCCCTACCGACTGGGTCAAATCAGATTAATCAGAACCCATAGAATTGACAAAACAAACTCACAGCTTACGTTGTGGGGTTTTTTCTTTATGTGGGTATCACATTAGAGCGCGGGCAACACATCAACCAAGTGCGATCGCCACAGTCAGTAAGCCAAAAAGTTTTTCCCAAGGGCGTAGCCCGCCGCAGGCATCGCTCTTTGGGGAAAAACTTTTTGATTTACTGAAATTGTCTTCCACTTAATCGCAAAGAGTCTCTATTATATTACTTGGTTATTTGATGTAAAATAATTAAACAAGTTTGTCATGCCTACTGTAGCAATTGTCTACTTTTCCGGTACTGGTCATACTCACCTTATGGCTCAAGCTATTGCTGAAGGTGCAAGCAAAGTAGAAGATACGACTGTTGAGGTTTTGCGGATTGTTGGCGAGCAGATTGTGCATGGTCGTTGGAAGGATGATGCAACAATAGAAAAGCTTAATCAAGCTGATGCAATTGTGTTCGGTTCACCTACCTACATGGGTGGTGTTGCAGCTCAATTCAAGGCATTTATTGATGCAACTAGCGAAATTTGGTTTCGACACGGATGGAAAGACAAAATCGCTGCTGGTTTTACGCATTCTAGCTCTCCTAGTGGTGATAAACAGGGAACACTCCTATATTTGGTAACAAACGCGGCTCAACACGGTATGATTTGGGTAAACGTAGGAGACTTACAAAGCTTTTTGTTTGGTAAAGATGATGGAGTGAATCGACTTGGAGGATTTTTGGGTGTGATGGGTCAATCTCCACTCGATATGAGCGGTAAGGAAGCCCAGATAGATTCAGGCGATCGCCTCACCTCAGTACGCTTTGGACAACGCATTGCAGAGGTAACAAAACGCTATTGTTAGGTAGACTTTAATCACAACAGAGCCAGACATCTTTCCTACTGGCTCTGTTTTTCACTTCAGTTTAAAAACATCTGCCAGTACACTACTCACATCCAAAAATGCTACAGTGCCATTATTAAACATCTAGGTTACTCAAGTTGAATCTTATCGACTTTCAACTGCCCAATTCGGTATTATACTAATTTCAAAAATATTTGCAACAAATGAATCAATCTTTAGGGTGAACTTCCAAGCGAAGCGGCTACATTTATCTGCAAGCACTCGGATTTATTCCACATTCCGCACGTTAAACGACAAAGCGTTCGCTAGTTGCGGTGGACGGTTTCCCAGGCATCGGCAGCAAACTGGCGTTCGCGTAACGTCTCGCACCAGAAGGAGCGTCACTGAAAAGTACACCAGATCATTCCCCTAAAACCCGTTCACAAAGCGTGGCGTCAGCCAGGAGATTCAATAGGTCTATTTCAAACTCAGTAGCTCAAGTATTAAATAATACTATTACATTCTAGATCTGGCTTCATGAATTCCAATAAATTTACTTTTCTTAATTAC
>JAQYWP010000224.1 GCA_029379285.1 Rhizonema sp. PD38 | reverse complement strand
TTAGTACACCAACGAACCCGATCAGGAATTGGTAAATGCTGAAAAGAATCAGAAAGCCTGCTAGTCCTGGACTCTGTGTCAAGTAAGTCCAGCAGTAGGCTGTTTGTTGCAAAAGTGATAAAGGCTCTTGGTTCTCATCAGCCGGCTGACTAACCTCAGAAAACCGCACCAAGAAAAGGGGAACAAGCGCAACCAGTAAAGTTGCCAAGTCGATGAGGAGAATGCCTCTAATCTGAACAACATTCAGCAGAATACCTGCTAGTAAAGGCGCGATGATTTGCTGAATACCCATTCCAAGTTGCGTCATACCGCTAACACGTGCTAAATCTTCTTGAGGAACCAAAGACGTAATAGAAGCTTTATAAGCAGGTACCTGGAAAGCACCAAAGACTGAAGTGAGGGTATTTTTCAGGTAAATGTGCCAAACCTCTAGTTGACCGATGATTAATAGCACCAAAAGAACCAAGGTAGACAGCCCTGTACAGACTTGACTAATAATTATAGCTCATTGTCGATCTTTCGTCGGCTGTATCCTCTTAATTATGTACAAATAGCAGGTTAGTTTTGTCCTTGACGGGAGTATCGATACATACTTTAGTCATGCACGCCCACTCGTACCATTGTTGCTGTTCGGGTTAGTGATGGGCTTTCGATCTGGTGATATTGATCCGGCGATTATCGGTTATCTTGTTCGCAAAGAAGGTATGGAAGTTGCTGAAATTGAGAAATTACTCAATAAGAAGTCAGGGTTACTTGGTCTTTCTGGTGTGTCTCATGATACGAGAGAACTGATGAATCAATTTAATGAATCACCTCAGGTACGTTTGGCAATGGAGATTTTCTGTTATCGCCTCCGTAAGTACGTTGGTGCTTATTTAGCAGCATTAGGTGGAGCAGAGGCGATCATATTTGGTGGTGGTATTGGGGAAGATACCCCTTTTTGTCTGTGAACGAATCTGCGAAGGATTAAAATGGTGTGGTTTGACTATAGACTTAGAACGCAATAAACAAGTTATTAATTGCTCTGGCAGGATCAGCAGTGATGATTCTTCGCTTCATGCTTATGTCATTCCTGTTGAGGAAGGATTAATGATTGCACAAGAGGCGATCCACTGTCTTCATTCTCAAAAAACCCCAAAAGAAAAGCACCAGCAGAAAGCTGGGCTGGATAACAATCGTCAAACTAAAGTCGATTGATTCACAATATACTGTCTTCTAAATTAAACTCTCTGCCAAATTGCCAAACAAACGTCATATCAATGACACATTGTTGAAAAAAGAATAAGGCAAAATAACTATACTGAATCTCGCGTATAAAACCCAAATGAGTAAGTTTGCTAAATTCGCAGCACTTTGTTTAACCTGTGGTGTAGCATTTGCTATGCCTGTTGCTAGCGTTCAGGCACAAACACCTTCCACTGGAACTACGCCTACAACAACTACACCTTCCACTGGCACTACACCTTCCACTACAACTGCACCTTCCAACACAACGACACCTTCCACAACAGCTAAGCCCAAACCTTCTAATCGTAAGCGTACAGGCCGTAAAAAACCCGGCACTACCAACACAACGACAACGACACCTAATAGCTCTACCCCGACAACCGCGCCAGTTCCAAAAAGCGAAAAGTAAAATAAAGCTTTACGTCTCCTCCCCTTTTCTGGGGAGGAAAAGGGAAGCCAGTGCGTCTTTGGGGCTTCCCCCTGTTATAGCATCTGTAGGATAGCAGGGTACTATGTCTGGGAAATTTTTAAGTGATTATCCGGACCTTAATTATTATGTCATGTCCGGTAAATTAACCTTAGTTCCGCCTGAAACCTACCCTGATCCTCGCTGTGCTTTGTATCTCTTTCCTGCTTGCGGGGAGGGATTTTTTCATTATGAATGATTTGACATCATACATTGGTGACCGATATTCGCGTTAATGGAGCCATCTAGCTCTTTCGCTAACAATTACTTTACCATTCTTAGTAACTGTTAGCCGCTCAGGCGTAAGGGTATAACGGTAAATATTACGAGAATTCTCATTCAGAGCAACAAAAGTTTTACGCTTAGATGTTTGAAGAAGAGGAATTGTAATTTCACTACTACCATCCTTAGCTTTGCTAACGTAAATATGGGGAAGATCACCACCGCAAATATAAACATCAACGCGGTTAGTTTCAGCATGAACAAATTCGCTGGGATTTCCTTGTGGACATACGTTTTCTCGAATGGGCTTTGCTGCGGCTGGTGTGACGCTCAAGGAAATGAAAGGCAAAGCTACCAAAGGTAAGCTTGCCAAGAGTAAAATCTTACGTATCATGTTCTTTCTCCTGTATATATTTGAAGATATATTTATTTGGAAATAGTCATCGCTATTTCAGTTGTAAAATAATCAATGTTGCTAAATGCTAACCGAAGCTTGGAAAAAGTTAGGTATTAGCAACAATCATATTTTTATTTACGACTTATCTAGGACTGCTATCGTTATTTGCTATAAATAACAATAAACGTGCCTTAGCTTAGTCCTCATTAACTAACGCTTCCCAAGTAGCGAAATCAACAATCCCAGTCAAATGCAAATTATGGCTGCCTTGGAAGTCTTTGACAGCATTTTCGGTTTCTTGCCCAAATATGCCATCAACTTTAATTTGAAGACCATGGAAGTTGTTGAAAAGTAGTTGTAAAATTTTGACAGCCTGACCTTGAGCATTTATACGCAGTGTAGGCAGATCTTGGTTAGCTAGAAGTTGCTGTGACATGAGTTTTTAATCCTTTAAAAAGTTTAAGTTGAGTGAAACCAGTTCTATATTAAAGTAGCTACAAATCAGATATCCCTAACTCCCGGCAAAAAGGAGGGCTAAGAAAGACTGGAAGAGCGCATCTTCATTAAGAAACGGTATAGGGTTGAACAAGAGATTATTTCCTGTTTTGCAACCTAGAGATGTGTTTGTACCTTAATCTACTCATTGAAAGTTGCTTTTTCCTGAAAAGTAAATGAGAAGGTTCGTGAAATTAATTATGCGTTCGTTAAAATTCTTAATAGGTGCTTTTGTACACCCATCAAGGGCATTGATTTTGACGCTCCGCCCCGATCTGTTAACATTTTCAATGCATAAAAGCTTTGTTTACCACCATGCCAACATCTACAATTGAGATCAAGGATGCAGAAGCGATTCAAGCAGCACAGGAAAGGGTTGCTGTATACGATCGCTCTCACTGGGGACGCATCAAAGTTTCTGATAGCGATCGCCTCCGCTTCTTGCACAACCAGAGTACTAATGATATTCAGCTACTTAAACCAGGACAAGGTTGTGATACAGTAATGGTGACATCCACGGCTCGCACGATTGATTTAGTGAGTTTATACGTCTGTGAAGATGACGTGCTGCTGCTAGTTTCTCCTAATCGTCGCGAGTTCTTGATGCAATGGCTGGATCGCTATATTTTTTATGCCGATCAGGTGCAATTAACAGATGTAACTGATGAGACGGCAACTTTCAGCCTGATCGGACCAGGAAGTGACGAGGTCATGCAAAAATTAGGGATTGAGGCAATTATCGCTCAACCCTACGGAACTCATATCTCCACACCTCTTGATCATCTTGGGGAGATGAATGCAGTTCTGATTGCTGTTGGTAGTGGTTTAGCGTCCCCTGGATATACCCTGATTTTGTCAGAGCTGGATAAAGAGAGAGTTTGGAACAAAATTGTTGAGTTGGGTACAGTTCCAATGAGCGATCGCGCTGCTGATATATTGAGAATTTTACAAGGTCGTCCAGCTCCCGATCTCGAACTCACCGATGATTACAATCCGTTAGAAGCTGGTTTATTACAAACAATTTCTTTTAATAAAGGCTGCTATATCGGACAAGAAACTATCGCTCGGTTAAATACTTATAAAGGTGTAAAACAACACCTTTGGGGTGTCCGCCTGAGTGCTCCTGCCGAACCAGGTACAGTCATTACAGTCGGAGATGAAAAAGTCGGCAAACTTACGAGTTACACACAAATCAGCGACAGTTACTTTGGACTTGCCTACATTCGCACTAAAGCTGGTGGTGTTGGCTTAAAAGTCCGTGTAGGAGAAGTCGAGGGTGAAATAGTAGAAGTCCCGTTTGTTACTTACGATCTTTAGAAGTTGGTAATGGGTGATCATTCTTTCTTCCTATCACCCATCACCCATTAGAACAGTTTAGAAGTTGTAACCAATTCCTAGCACTATGCCGACATCGGTGTCATTTAGAAAAGCCGCATTGATAGAACCGTTAGCTGTGAATCGACGACCCAAAGGCACATCAATACCACCTGTTACTAATGCACCAACGTCTCCGTCGTTTCCAGTATCAATTGCAACCCCGGCACCTATGTAAGGAGCAATTGGAGGAAATCCACCTGGAATAAATGATCGTGGGGCAAAGTCATAGGTAATCGGAACAAGGACGACTGGAGAGTCACTAATAACTGCAGACGGTCTAATGGAAAAGTTGCGTGTTATGCCAAGCTTACTAATTACCGTAAAGTTGGTGTCGCTTAAAGCCGAATCACCAGTTATACCAAAGTTGGCAGCAACTCCAATGTAGCTTCTACCACCACGAGTCGCTCTACCAATTGAAGGACCACCACCATTGCCACCCGTACTTGCAGTGGCTTTCCCTTTCAACTGACTGATCTTAAAATCAGGTGGTAGCAGGACTTTGTCAACGGCATAAATTAATCCATTGCTGGCTTGGACATTCGCCTGGATAACTTTAGCATTATTTATCTTAATTGGTTGATTCTCTTTAGAAGGAACTTTAACCTTAATAGATGAACCCTCCAGTGTTTTTTGGTCTCCGTTTGCTAGTTGAGTGCTTGGAACTGCACCGGACAAAACATGATAACTTAAAATCTTAACCAGATAGTCTTTATTTTCTGGTAGCTGTAATCGATCTACAGTACCTTTTGGCAAAGCAGCAAATGCCTGATCTGTGGGAGCGAAAACAGTAAATGGACCTTGTTGCTGAAGAGTATCTGTCAAACCTGCTGCCTTCAGTAAAGAAGTTAAGGTTGTAAAGGAATTGCTAGACGCTGTTAAGGCAACAATATCATTACCTGTTGTACTACCTGTTTGAGTACCACTTTGAGATCTACCGACAACATATTGATTAGCCGCGACGTTGCTAGCAAGCGGTTGCAATTGTCCCTGCTTGACTAAAGCTTGAAATAAAAGTGCTGCCGCTTCTGCACGCGTAATAGCTGTTTGGGGATTCAGTGTTCTTACATCTGGATAATTGACAACTATATTAGTTTGTGTTGCTGCCGCCACGTTATTCAGGGCATAATTCGGAATTCCTGAAGCATCTGTATAGTAGGTAGAGAGGGTATCTGGTGTCACACCACTAGCATTAAGATTCAGACCGCTTGTTAAAGCGACAAGTGCCTGTACCTTAGGAATTTGCTGATTAGGCAGAAATAAATTCCCTGGATAGCCAGCCATAAATCCGGTTTCATAAGCTCTTTGAATAGCCGCAGCACCCCAGTAAGTAGAGGGAACATCTTTAAATCCATTAGGAGGTAACTGCCGAACTGAGTTTTGGTTACTGAAAGCTTTCTGAATCATTGCCGCAAATTGAGCGCGAGTCACAGGCTGATCCGGCTTATACGTGCCATCAGGAAAGCCAACTATCACATTTCTTTGAGCTAAGGCTTGAATAAAGGGAAGCGCCCAGTAATCCTGTGAAACATCAGAAAAGTTAGTTGTTGAAGTTGAGGGTGAAGTGGGGCTGGGAGATGAAGCTGGAGGTGTAGTGTCTGTGGGTGCGGTGAGACTGGGAGATGAAGCTGGAGGTGTGGTGTCTGAAGGTGAAGTAGGAGTCGGAGTTGAACTTGGAGGTGTGACGTCTGTGGGTGAAGTGGGAGTCGGAGTCGAACTTGGAGGTGTGACGTTTGTGGGTGAAGTGGAGCCGGGAAATGTACCTGGAGGCGTGGCGTCTGTGGGTGGAGTGGAGCTGGGAGTTCTCCCTGGAGGTGGGACGTCTGAAGGTGAAACGGGAGTTGGAGTTGAACCCGGAGGCGTAGCATCCTGAGCTAAGACAGAGGCAGAAATTATTGCAGAAGTCACTGCACTAGCTGTCACTCCTAAAGCTAACAATGTGGCACTTACTTTTGAAGAACGAAATAAACTATGCATGAAAAGCTCCTCACAAGATGGCGAAATTGAGTAAGTGGTGGTTAACAATAAAATTAAGGACTGAATTGATGGATTTTATGTTGCCAGAAATTGGCTTTGTTGAGAAGATACTTTTTAAGCATAAATTTATTTAAAAATCAAGTCAAAAAGGCACTAATCTGACAAATTTTAACCATCTTTACCTTTAGTAACAACATCAAGCTTATAGTGTTGTTTTTTGACACATCCATCACTTCAATAATTAAAATTTTCAACCCACTGGAAGTTAAAAATCTTACGAGCGAAAAGATTCACGGAAACAGCTTTAGTCATCTAAATGTATCATTAATAAAAAGGCAAGCATTGAGCTATTAGCTTCCTACAGATGAAAAGTGTAAACATAATTAAATCAAACCTAACCCTTAAAAGTTATGTCTGGGCACGATGGAGTAGAGGCGCTTCCCCTAAATGCTTACGAAAAATCAACCATCTTGACTAAATAGTTGACTCTCAAAGAAATAAGCATGGTTATTTATTTCTATAGATAGTTTTTAGCTCCTTAAGAGTATACAAGTCATCTATCCCAGGTAAGTATAAACATACCTGGTTAAGGAAATGACGATAAAAGTAGAGTATAGGGGATAACTTAGTAGAATTTCCCCTATACTCTTACATGCCTTTGTTTGTCAACCTACTAAGTAACTGGTATTGGGGACAATAGGGAAAAACGCGTACTCGTACCATGCTGTCCAAATAAAACTCCGAATCCAGCGTTGACGCTTTTCAGGGTGTAATTCATAGTCGAACGCTCCTGTGGTGCGATCAATTGAAGATAAATGAGAGTTACAACCACAACCGTGCTGGTAAGTAAAACCATACTTGGAAGCAATGCTTTGTATTTTCATCTGCACGGCAAACACTTTGCCGGCGTGAAGGATTGCATCCCAAGAACGCTTGTGTTCTGCATCACGAGGATCAAACCGCAAAGCTCGTTCTTCAAAGATATGCTCTCGGTTCATAGGAGCTAAATGCACATGGTAAAAGCTTGCAGGCAGTTCATAGCCGAACTCCTCAAACAGTTCGATACAAATCCGCGCAACTTTCACCTCATCCGCAAACTCTATTCCTTTTAACTCAACTTCATGAAGAATTTTTTCAAAATTTGGATAGTTCTTAACTTGAAAATCTTGTCCGTAGAACGAGAGAGTTTCCCGTGCTAACTGTCCGAACAACTCAGCAAACGTAGGCTTTAGGTGGATTAGTTCTGGGCGATCGCCGAACAAGTCAACGTCACCCTTCTCTAATTTGTATTGAAATAACTGAGCCATCTCAACATAGCTATGCAAGTCAGGAACTGTAACCTCTGCTATTCCCGCAGCAATATCTTGCCACACATGCGGCAATTGAGAAACATGAACTGCATTTTCTCCGGCAATAACTTGAACTTGGGGAGCATCGAGAAGAAGCATAGATATAACCTCTGATGAAACATTTTTATTGAGGACTTTAGTCACTGTTTACACAAGAACTAACCACCATAGTGATTCTCTGTTACTTTACCGCGAAAAACAATGTATTGGTACAAATTGTAGAACAACATTATGGGGATCAGAAAACCAATAAAGATGATCATGATAACCAAAGAACTAGGATCGGCTGCTGCCTGATAGATAGTAATCTGCGTGGGAATAATGTAAGGAAAAACAATTAATCCCAATCCCAAAAATGTCAGGAGAAAAAGGAGAATTGTCCAAAGGAAAGGTGCTCTTTCTTCTTGCTTTCCTATACTTTTGAGGAGTTGCCAAATTAGTAAAGCTCCAAGACAAGGAATGACAGCAAAGACGTAGACTAATGGCTTATGAAATAAGTGAAATCTGGCTGCTTCATAAAATATCGGTGTCGTAATTGTGATTAAAATGGCACCAATAAGTGTTGTCCAAGCTGCTATTTTCGCAGTTCGGTAGTGAGTTGCTTGCAATTCCCCTGTTGTTTTCCAAATCAGATAAGTTGAACCAATGAGGACGTATGCTTGAATTAAGGTTAAAGCGACTATTACCGACTGCCAACTCAGCCAGTCCCAAGATGTACCAATGAAGTGACCTGTCTTATCAACCGTAATTCCTTTCAGTACAGTCCCAAGAGCAAATCCTTGACCGAGTGCTGCGATAAAGCTTCCAGCTCCAAAGGCAAAATTCCAAAAGAATTTTCGGTTTGCTAACTCGCGAAACTCAAACGCTACTGCACGAAAAATAAACCCGAATATCATTACGAAAATGGGAATGTACAAAGCATTAAGGATTGTGCCATAGGCTAAGGGAAAGGCACCAAAAAGACCCCCTGCCATCAAAACCAACCAGGTTTCATTTGCATCCCAAATGTTACTCAAGCTCGTCATCAATATACCCCGGCGTTCGTCATCGTCGGAAGTTAAAGACAAAATGCCCACTCCTAAATCAAATCCATCCAGCATCACGTAGAGGAAGAGGAAAAGGGCTAAAACTACAAACCAAACTTGAGGTAAGAAATACTGAAGTGTCTCCATAAGCTAGTAAACCTTTTACTCATTACTCATCACTCATCACTCATTTATTGTTGTGCTTCTACAGGACGTTCATCTGGAACAAATTGCCCTGGCGTCGTATCTACAGCCGGTTGTGAGGTTTCAAGTCCTGGCACAGGCAAGTTGAAATTTGGACCATTACGGATGATGCGGCTGCCGAAGTACAAGGCTGCAATAAACAATAAGGTGTAGACAGTTGCAAAGCCACTCAGTGAAAATAAGACATTGCTTGCGGGTAGGTGCGAGACAGAATCAACTGTGCGAATCTGCCCGTACAATGTCCACGGTTGGCGTCCGACACAACGTACAATCCAGCCTGACTCTACGGCTATGTATCCCAATGGAGCTGCAAAGATCCAAGCTAGTAGAAGCCAACGCTGTTGGGTAATGTTTTGTGGCTTGAGTTTGCCGCGCAACCACTGTAAGACACTTATTGACACTAATCCAGCTAAGAAAAACCCAATAGCTATCATGGTGCGGAAAGCATAGTAAATAAGACCAACTAAGTGTGGACGATCTTCTGGTTTCCACTCATTCAATCCGCGTACTGGATAAGAGAGTTCTTTTTTAAATTCCAAAATATATCGTAATGCATTGGGAATAACGATTTCCCAATCATTTTTCTGTGCGGTTTCATTGGGCAAAGCGAGCAAACTCCAATCTGCAGACTCTCCTACTGGTGTTGTTTCCCACTGGGCTTCCATCGCTGCCAATTTGGATGGTTGATAGCGAAGTACTTGTTCGCCACTTAAATGTCCAATGTATATCTGCAACGGGGCAACAGCGATCACCGTGGCTAAAACAATCTTTAAAGACTTAGAAAAGAAAGCTGGATGGCTAGATTTACGAATATACCAAGCGCTGATTCCACCGATAACGAACAGAGAAGTCTCCAACGTGGCAAAGAACATATGGAGAACACTGTTTACCATAAATGGATTGAGAATTGCTTGAAAGTAATCATGGACAATAAATTTGCCATTAACCATTTCTCCACCCGATGGAGTTTGCATCCAGGAATTTGCTGTCAAAATCCACAGTGTTGATAAGTTGGCACCAAAAGCCACCAAAATTGTAGCAATATAGTGTACGACTGGATTGACGCGCTCCCAGCCAAACAACATGATGCCTAAAAAAGCGGCTTCCAGCATAAATGCCCAAGCAGCTTCAAATCCAATGACACTGCCAAAAAAGTTACCGACTGCCTCCGAGAAGGGTGCCCAATTGGTGCCAAACTGAAATTCCATTGGGATGCCCGTAGCCACACCAATGCCAAAATTCAAGACATAGAACTTAGACCAAAAGCGAGCATGGTAGTAATAATCACTATTGTGAGTTTTCAACCACAGTCCTTCAACAATGACTAAATAAATTCCCATGCCTGTAGTCAGGACAGGCCAAAGCATGTGAAATATTGCAGTCAGCGCAAATTGCATCCGCGACAGCACGACAGTATCAGATAAAAAATCCATGACCGCACTTCCCTTTTTGCGAAAAGTTTTGCACGAAAACCGCCATATACTTTTTTAATATAATGCAAACTATTCCTCAGTTTTAAAAG
>JAQYWP010001224.1 GCA_029379285.1 Rhizonema sp. PD38 | reverse complement strand
GGTTTGCTCCACTTCAGTTCGAGGTGGTTCATAAGTTGCTTCTAATTCTGGACGATGGTCATCTGATTCTGGTAGCGCGTTGCGATTGACTTTTCCATTAGGCGTAAGTGGTAAAGCCTTCAACATCACGAAAGTTGAGGGTACCATGTATTCCGGCAGCTTCTGCCTTAGAAATTTGTGCAGTTCACTAACACTAAGTGTTTGTTTGTGCATAGGAACAATATAACCTACTAAGTACTGGTTACTCAACTGTTTTTCCCAAGCTTTAACTACAGCCTGTTGTACTTCCGGGTGTTGACATAATATGCTCTCAATTTCTCCTATCTCAATACGGAAACCCCTGACTTTGACTTGATGATCTACGCGTCCAAGAAACTCAATATTGCCGTCGCTTAAGTAGTGTGCCCGATCACCAGTTTTATATAACCGCGATCCTGACACAGATGCAATGAGTCCTTTGTTTGCAAAAGGGTTGGGAATGAACCGCTCGGCTGTTAGCTCAGACCGTTTAAGATACCCGCGAGCTAAAGAAGCACCGCCGATGTATAATTCACCTGTCACGCCAATGGGCACGGGTTGTAGTTGCTCATCAAGCAAATAAATTTGCGTATTAGCAAGTGGACGACCAAGTGGAACTGTCTGTGAACTATAGTTAGCTTGTTGATTTCTAACCGCGAAAGTTGTCACCCCTACGGTCGCTTCTGTGGGACCGTAGTGATTGAAGATGAGACAATTTGGCGCAGAGGCGTGAATCTGCTCAATCAATTCCCAACTTGCTGCTTCACCACCAAGAATCAGTTGCTGGCGGGGCAAAATCGACTCGGATGATGCAGATGCGAGGAGAGTGGCAAGGTGAGAGGGTACAATTTTGAGACAGTCAATGGGATGTTTGTGGCAGTATTTTGCCAGGGCTGTTGAGTCCGTAACACACTCGGCAGACAACACATGTAGACTCCCTCCAGTACAAATAGAAGAAAATATAACAGTGTTACCTAAATCTGCTGCTAGGGTGGAAGCAGTGGCGAAGTTGGTTGTTGTTGATAAATTCAACCTATCTATGATTCCGTTGAGGTAATTCAGTAGTTGTCGATGTTCAATCGCTACCCCCTTTGGTCTACCAGTTGAGCCAGATGTGAACAATACATAGACCAAATTGTCTATCGTAACTTTACTACTGGGATTTTCATCACTGTGCTGAGCAATAATATTCCATTCTGTATCTAAGCAGACTATCTGCGATGCATCTGTTGGCAGAGCATCCACTAATCGCTGTTGTGTTAATAGCAGATGTACTTGGGCATCCTGTAATCGGAAGGCAAGATTCTCCTTTGGTAATGCTGGATCTAGCGGTAAGTATCCTCCACCAGCTTTGAGGATGCCCAAAAGTCCAATAATCATTTCCAACGATCTCTCTAAGCAAAGTCCAACTAAAACTTCTGGCTTTACTCCCAGCGTTTGCAAGTAGTGAGCTATTTTGTTAGCTTTTTGGTTAAGCTCTACATAAGTTAGCTGTTGGTTTTCAAATATAACGGCAATGTTATTGGGTGTTTTCTGTACTTGTTCTTCAAATAATTGGTGAATAAATTTGTCTTGTGGGTAATCAATTTGCGTTTGGTTAAACTCGACCAGTAGTTGTTGGCGATCACTATCGCTGAGAATCTCTAATTGACTGATTTTCTTATCTGGATTTGTAATTGCACTAATTAATAAAGTTTGAAACTGTCCAGCTATACGCCCAATCGTTTCATCAGAAAAGTAATTGACATCGTAATAAAATTCTGCTGTCAGTAAATTATCGCGTTGAGTACAAGTGAGTTTTACTTTAAACGATTCAATACAGCTGTAATATTTGTCAATGTAAAATGAGACACCAGCGGCAACCAGCTTTTCTGGTAGTTGCTCAAATTCGAAACCAATAGAAAAGGCTAGTGTATTATTATTTTCTACTGATTCTGGAACGAAATAATCTTGCCATTCTGAACCAGCCTCTATAGTTTGTTCAGCGAGTTCTAAAAACTCTTTGAAGTGTCGTTCTGATGTCAAATTGCTTTTAATGGGCACCCATGTAGCTACAAGTCCTAGTAAGTTATGTAGTTCTTCATAATCCCTGCGAGATACAGCCATACCGATAATGAAGTCTGATTGTCCTGTTAGTCGCCAAATCAAGACTTGCCAACAGGCTAGTAAAATGACAGCAACGGAAGTATTGCACTTTTGGGCTAAAGTTTCAATCTTTGCTGTCAGTTCGGGGGCGATCGCTAATCGAAAACAGTCAGGCTGGAATTCTGATTGTTTTGCAGGTTGCCTTTCAAAAGGCAATCTTAATGTAGCTTGAGAAGAAAAGCTTTGCTCTTGCCAGTATTTATTAGCCTCCTCTGCATCTTCGTCTTCAAGTAATTGATTTTGCCATTCTGAAAATTGCAGATATTGTACAACTTCTTGTGATACTGCTTCACCTTGCAAGCAAGCAGAATATAGATAGCTGATTTCTTCTGTCAGATTTTTGAGTGTCCAGGTATCGGCACAAAGGGAAGGTAAGCTGATTATTAAAATATATTGATGTAGTGACAGCCTCAATAGAGAGGAATGCAACACTGGACCTTGCTCAAAGTCGAAATGTTGGCGTTTCTGTTGTTGGAAAGTAGCCTCAATTTGAGCTTCTTGTTCCTTTGGTTCACAATCACTCAGATCTATTTCGTTCCACAACACAACACTACTTTCTGCCATAACCATG
>JAQYWP010000017.1:10970-22219 GCA_029379285.1 Rhizonema sp. PD38 | reverse complement strand
GACTATTTCTGATGGCAGACTGCTCAGTTGATTGTCGCTAATATCGAGGGATTGCAGGTTGGTGAGTTGGACTATTTCTGATGGCAAACTGATCAGTTGATTGTTGCTAATATCGAGGGATTGCAGGTTAGTGAGTTGGACTATTTCTGATGGCAGACTGCTCAGTTGATTGCCCCAGATATTGAGGGTTTGCAAGTTAGTGAGTTGGATTATTTCTGATGGCAGACTACTCAGTTGATTGCGGCTGAGGTTGAAGGTTTGCAAATTGGGGAGTTGGACAATTTCTGATGGCAGACTGCTCAGTTGATTGCCCCAGATGTAGAGAGATTGCAAGTTGATGAGTTGACCAATTTCTGATGGCAAACTGCCCAGTTGATTGCGGCTAAGGTTGAGGATTTGCAGGTTGGTGAGTTGGACTATTTCTGATGGCAGACTACTCAGTTGATTGCCCCAGATGTTAAGGGATTGCAAGTTGGTAAGTTGGACTATTTCTGATGACAGACTGCTCAGTTGATTGCTGCCGATGTCGAGGGATTGCAGGTTGGTGAGTTGACCAATTTCTAATGGCAGACTGCTCAGTTGATTATAACTGATGTCGAGCGATTGCAAGTTGATGAGTTGGATAATTTCTGATGGCAAACTTTTCAGTTGATTGCGGCTAAGATTGAGGATTTGCAGGTTGGTGAGTTGGACAATTTCTGATGGCAGACTGCTCAGTTGATTACTGTCGAGGTTAAGGGATTGCAAGTTAGTGAGTTGACCAATTTCTGATGGCAGACTGCTCAGTTGATTGGCAACTATTTGAAGTTCCTCAAGATGATTGAGCAATCCAATTTCTACAGGTAAAACTCTCAGGTTATTCCCGATATAACCAATAATATCGCCTTCTTCGTCATATTGATATTTGCCAAGAATCAGTTTTTTGAGTTGAGTCAACTTCCCAATCTCAGGCGGTAAAGTACTCAATTGTTCACCTGAGAGATCAAGTTCTATTGTCCCCTCTCTTTCTTTAAGTTCAATGAACTGTAGCAAATTCTCTTTATTCATGAGCCATTATTGAACTAAGTAAGTCGGGCACAATTAAAGTTAACTCTTCAGGATCATAATTTATCAAAAGCCAAAATTTATAAGCTGCTGTCAAGTAGATCTACGTTTTATTGTATAGTTCTGTATACTTTGATTCATCTACTTATCATGCCATATTATACTGCGGTTTTTATTTATTCAAACCACAATCCCCCTATTTACCCACTCAATTGAGTAGACAAGTGCGTTGCTCCTTACTCGTTAGTAATCAGCATCTCAATTTCAGCTAAGAGTGCTTCTAGGCGACTCCATTTCTCTTGGTTTTCCCAAACCCGCGCCTGTTTAACTCGGCGAATTGTCTGTTCAATACGCTCTTTTCGTTCCGTTGGCTTAGTCGGCTCTTGGTAAGACTTGAGCCGCGACTGAATTTGACTGAGCGAGAGATTTTCCGTAATCGCCGCTTCAAGTAGTTCAATTCTTGCAGCTTCATCTTTCAAACGGGCTAGAGCCTTGGCTTTCGTGTAAGCAATCTGCCCCTGACGCAAAGCTGCTAAAATTTCATCAGGCAGATTGAGCAGTGGTAGGCGATTTTTTACAAAAGATTCCCAAGTCATCAGCCCTAAACTGGTAAAAACTTCCTCAATCAGCTGTGATTCTGGGTTAGGCATAACGTTATGCCTAGATTCAGTTTTGTTATCTGCCTCATTCTTCATCCTGTACAGCAACGAAGTCACAGCCGAGACATCACAAACTAAACGTAGTGCCAACAACTGTAAAATGCCCTCTGTCTCTTCTACCGGATTTAAATCCTCACGGCAAAGATTCTCAATCAGAGAAAGCTGCATTGCTTCTTCATCAGTGAGTGAGCGAATAACAACTGGCACTTCATTTAATTCACACTCTTTAGCCGCTCGGTAACGACGCTCTCCGGCTACCAATTCATAATTGCCGATTGGGCGAGAACGTACAAGAAGGGGTTGCAGAACACCGTACTGTCGTACCGACGTAACCAACTCCTGCATTGCCTGCTCGTCAAAGTAACGCCTTGGCTGTTGCTCAGGGAGGCAAATTGCCTCGATAGGAACCATCTCAGCCACTGATTGAGAGTCCCCAAACAAGACATCCAACGATTTCATTTGTTGATAGGGGCGATCGCGTCTACTCATTTCAATTTCTCCAAGCTAGTCGCAATCTTTTTGAGAATAGGCACAGCAGAATTTTTCCGATTATAGAGAGCCAATGGCACATGTTCTTCAGAAGCATCGGCAAAGGCAGTAGAACGAGGAATCGCTGGATAAACAACACCCAATGAATTTAACTGCTCTTGTAAAGCCTGCAAAGTGCGAGCATCCTGAACATTACGACCATCGTACATGGTAGGAATAAATCCAGCTATTTGCAACTTGCGATTAGGACGCGATCGCACTCGTGCCACCGTGCTTAAAAGTAACTCAGTTCCACAAAAAGACTTATATTGAGTTTGAATTGGCACCAGCACATAAGTCGCCGCTACGAGACTGATGTAGCTTAAAAGCCCTAAACTGGGTGGGCAGTCAATGAGAATAAAGTCATACTGCTCAAGCACTGGTTCTAAAGCTTCCTTAAGCCGAATATCTCGCATATCCGCTACTACCAATTCTAATTCAGCAGCACTAAGGTTGATATTAGCAGGAGCCAAATCGATGCCATGAATGTTAGAGTGAATAGGCATAGGTTGGCTCTGCAAAAGCGACTCATAAACGGTTTGTTTAAGAGAGGCAGGTTCTAAACCCATAAAGGTAGTAAGAGAACCTTGAGGATCCATATCTACCAAAAGCACACGATTTTTATGCTCTTGCAGATGGTAAGCAAGGTTCATGGCTAAACTGCTCTTGCCCACACCCCCCGACTGATTAAATAACGCAATTACTCGATTCAAGCGTTGTTCCCCCACCATAAATTCTTGAAGTGAACAATAAAATCATGCATCGATAGGGCTATATATTTGTAGACACGCAAATTAATTATCTGTCATTACTGCCCTTGGGTGAAGCCATTTTCTGAAAATTCGATCCATTCCGAATTGGCGCTCATTTCTTACCAGACAAAGCATCGGTCGTTGGTTATAAATAGAACACACAACTGAAACGACGTGTTATTGTCAATTGTTTACTATTATACTGGCACTGTTAGATTTTAGTGTGTTCTGAGAATTTTGTATAGCGTTGTTAGAGAATGATCAGGTGAATCATTTGTTGGATTTGATGCTAAAAAAGTTTCAGAATCTCCAATTTCTGGTTTGAGTTACTACGGCGTTTTAAGGGTTTTGGGATAGGAATCGCAATTCGTATTCCAGAGTCTGTTTATTCGTGAACTTTTAATTTTTGTCTAAAGTCCAATAATATAATCAAGTGACTTCCTAAAAAAAGTTACTTCAACAGCGTATTTGTACGTAGGGATTCAAGTAAAGCTAAGATTAAGAACTGTAGGTCTACGCGTACAACAATTAGCGAAAAAACAGATCTTACTTTTGATAGAAATCATCTAAACCTAAAGACTGATAACACTTGCTTCAAAGATTAGGATACTGAGATTACAAACTTAAAAAACCACAATGTATCAGTAGAGCAACGAAAAATTGACTGTTTCCTCAAAGAACTGAAAGTTTTTAGTAAGTATCTCATTTAAAGCCATGACAACAATGAATCTAGGATTTACCCAAGATTTAAATGCAGGCTTATTGAAAGAAACTGAAACAGAAGCTGCATACACCAAGGAAATTTCCAAAGTTACTGTCAGCAAACTACGATGGCAGCAATACAGTTGGACTGCTTACAAACTTCCAATAGGACAGCTTGTTTTTAGCGATCGCCAAATGGCACTGGCTGTTGGGCAATCTAAAAAAGCCGCCCAGGATTTTGTACACAACAACAACTTAAAAACCATCGTCGTACAACTGCCAAACGGCACCCAGATGAGGGCAAATCCTCTCTCTACAGTAGCAGCTTATTGGAAATCACTCCTAAAACTAGGCTTAATAACCAATTTCTCCAATTCATTTGACTGGGAGGAATTTCTAGAGTGGGTAGAAAAATCGGCAAGCAAGTTTTTAAAGACTGAAGGTTTCTCCATCTCCAAATTTAAAACAGATACCCAGAACTTAAAAACTGTGGTGTCGGCTCAACCTATTAAATTGCAACTACAAGATGGACTAACCACTAGCAATCAGAATCTACAACTAGAAGTGCTAGTACTTTTTTCAGGGGAGTATCGCATCAATTACCAATCAGGGCTTGCCGTAATCGGAACCAACTCAAACTGGTTAAAGGAATTAAAAAATTCGCCTAGAAAGTTAAGATCCATAGAAAATAAAGGATTCTCTGGATTATCAAAATTCTGTTACGTGCATACGTCAAACGGTGTCCAAGAGATTGAAACTCTTAGTATTGACGACTGGCTAACAATTTGGGAGTATTTCGCCAACCACGGTAATACCAAAGCCAGCGCTGTTTTAAAGGCGTGTGCCAAAGAAAGTCTCCAAAAAAGAGCGGCAATTGCTGGCACTACCAGATTCAATCCATTCGTGACAAGGAGTAACATTTCTCAAAGTTAACCCGAATTACTTTTTCGAGCGTAGCGAGAACAGTGTCCACGAACCTTAGGTGAGGCAGGCTCTCTCCATACGCTTGCGTGTGGAGGGAGCCTTATTTAGTGGAGTCGGTTCTGCGCTAATTGATTTCACTAAGTACGACTGTTTTGGTCGCAGAACGGACGGAACGGACGGCATAACGATGCTCCAAGATAGATTACGAATAGACTTCCAACTACAATAATCCCGAGAAGGAAGTGAAATTGCCGTAAAATTGCAAGCTATCTTACACGTAAGTGAGAAGAGCGATAGCTCTTCTCACGAAAAACTTTTTGGTTTACTAGCTATACTACAATACGGTTCAGTTAAGCCTCAAAGTCATGTAAACTAAGCATTATTCCCATAAATGGAAACTGAGTGTGGTGCATCTTAACCCTCTTTTATCACTCTCGTCGTAGTATAATCACTGGAAAATCCTAGAAACGTGGTCTGTACTATGGTAGAGCCTCGTCAATCAATACCCACAGTCAAATTTATAGACGAATACTGTCAAATTTATGAAAATGTATTTCCGGAGGTGAGAAGTTTTGAAGCTTTTAAGTACATACATATGGGTATGGTATCAGATATAAAACGTAAAACTTTACCGGCGAGCGCGAAAGTTGTAGGGATAGATAACCATCAACCATTGCACCATTTTTTAACGGAATCACCTTGGAATGCAAAATAATTAAGGAAACAAAGATTAGAATTTATCTTATATATACTCCAAGGTCGGCCAATAGTACTAATCATTGATGAAACAGGAGACAAGAAAAAAGGAGATACAACGGACTATGTTAAACGGCAATACATTGGAAATTTAGGCAAAACAGAGAATGGTATTGTTGCAGTTACAGCATATGCAGTCTGATCAGGAATGACGTTTCCTCTAATATTTGAAGTTGATAAACCGAGAGAAAGGCTACAACCAGGAGATAAATATTTAACCAAGCCTGAAATAGCGGCGATGATGATAAAAGAATTGAAAGCTATGGGGTTTAGATTTAATCTTGTCTTGGCAGATAGTTTATATGGTGAAAGCGGAAAAAATTTTATTCAAGTCTTAAATGATTTGCATCTAAATTTTATAGCTGCACGACGGTAAGACCATCACCAATGGAGCACTACAGACTCAAAAACTAAGTATTCAGAATGGCAAAGATTCAAACGAGTTTTTTCATATTTAGCTTCAGAGAACAGGTATATTAGAGAGATAATCTGTGGAGATAATCCAGAAATCAGGTATTGGCAAATTACAACAGATAAAGAAACGTTACCAAAAAATACTATTTGGTATGTAATGAGTAAATTTCCAGAAATCACCCTTAGGGAAGTTGGGAATTTTTACGGCTTACGAACTTGGGTAGAATATGGTTTAAAGCAGAGTAAAAATGAATTAGGGTGGGCAGATTTTCGCAAGCCCTAATTATACCCAGATAGAAAACTGACTTTTCCCGTTAAGTCTTGAAAAGCCTACTCACAAAGGATTTAGAGCAAGGTACAAGATTTACAGTATAATCAGCCAAGTGTGGTGTCAGAGGCGACAAGTGATGTTGGACTGGTGGGAGAAAAATTTTGCGACTTGTGAGTTGGGCGATCGCCGATTGAATGAGCGTGCAATGTCGATAGGTAAAGCTTTAAGTCAGGGTTTTGGTAAGGCGCTGTCAGAAATCTTCAACAGAGGAACCATACTTAAAAGAGCTTATGAGTTTTTGCCAATCCAAAGGTGGAATTTGCCAAACTAATTGAGCCGCACTGTCAAATGACGGCGGAAATTGTTGCAGAACATAGTGTGGTGCTGTGTGTAGGAGACACAACTTTTTTAGATTATGACAGTATAGTGGCTAAAAGAGAAGGCTATGGTCCGATTGGGAAGGGGGGTAATGGCTTAATATTGCATAGCGCTTTAGCTCTAGATCCTGAGAAAGGTCAATCGATAGGTTTGTTGTGGCAAAAACTTTGGAATCGAGAACCAAAACAGAAGCCACCACAAGATGAAACACCAACTCAGAAGAAAAAACGCCAAGCCGCAGCCCAAAAATTAGCCCGACAACGCCCCTTTGAGCAGAAAGAATCTTACAGATGGGTAGAAGCGTTGACCACAGTGGAAAACGAAGTCAGTAAATCTACTCGTGTGATTCATATCTTTGATAGAGAAGGGGATATCACAGAAGTTTTCGACAAAGTTCGTCAACTCCAGCACACAGGAGTTTTAGTACGTGCAGCACAAAACCGCAGTTTAGACTCTGATAGTGAACGTTTGTGGGCAAAGCTTGAAGCACAATCTATCTCTTTTAAACAGGAAATAGCTCTTCCAGAAACGAACAAGCGTTGTGCCCGCAGAGCTACGTTAGTGGTGCGATTTTGTCCAGTTAATCTCCGTACGCCATACCGTTTTGATAACCGTGACCCTCTACTGGTGTATGCTATTTATGCCACTGAAATTGATTGCCCAGAAGGTGAAACTCCATTGGCGTGGATGTTACTGACTACCGAAGTAGTAACAGATGAACAGATGGCTGCCACAATTTTACGTTGGTATTCTTACCGTTGGCGTGTGGAGGAATATCACAAAATTTTCAAGTCGGGATGTCAGGTAGAAAGATACAGACTCGCTGCTGACGGCATGAAGACCTTAATTGGTTTCTTGAGTGTGATTGCTGTTGAACTATTGCAGTTGACTTATCTACACCGCACCCAGCCAACCGCTGACGCTGTTGAAGTCCGATTGGCCCCTTCAGCTTCGCATAATGAGCGCTAAATCACTCAAACTACCAAAGATATTAACAGTTAGTTGGGCTGTGGAAGCGTAGACGCGGAGCGGCTTGTCGTTAGACATCGCTCGTTTGGGGGGTTACTTAGAACATCGACATAAAACCCCTATTGGTATCCAGGTACTGTGGCGAGGCTGGTTAAAATTGCATGACCTCTGTGAGGGTTGGCAGCTTGCGAGAGAGACTTAACGGGAAAAGTCAGGATAGAAAAATGGTGGGAAATAGTTTTTAATGCCTATTTGTTGGTTAGTATCCATTCAGAACAACTGCTTAAATACCCACCTCAATCTGAATCTAATTTTTCTTCGCATCCTTGGTGGGATAAAGGAAATGGTTGGAATAATATCCTTAACAATCTCCAGTTAATACTTCAACCGTTTGTACTGTTTAACTTAATTAAACCTTGGCTAAAAGTCTTTGCGAGCGCTAAATTATCTGAAGGATTTTTTCAAATTAAAATGTTTGTCAATACTCTAACTTATTCAATTTTTCAAAACTTCAATGTACATGATTTCCAATTTTCCTCTGCCTAGAGTGACAAAAGAGGGTTAAGGATTTCTCGTTGGTGTCTCCTGAGATCCAAAGTGGTGATGTGCTCAAAGCAATTGAGATGGCAATCCCAGCTTTTGTCATCGAGCAGGCGATAAGCCTACAGCATGGCTTCGCTTACCGCTAATACCCAAACCGAACAGGAACGCATTAAGATTGTTGCGTTCGGTAACACCAGGGATGTTGTTGATGTGAGATAGGGGATTACATTCTTACGCAATGGTACAAGCAACAGTAGCCAAAGGATGTGATTATTTAGGGAGGATACCAGCCAATGTCTATTTCCTGATCTGTTTGGGTAGCTTTTGGGACTCAGCAGCCTTCCAGGTTTCCTCCGCCATCAGTTCCGTATGGACAGGCGAGATGATACTCAGCATGGCAATCGCCCCCCGCACCTGATCCTGCTCAACTTCCAGATACCGCTGCAACTGCTCCAGATTACGATGCCCACTGATTTCCTGGATCACCCGAAGTGGTACATTATTCCTGTGCATGATGGTTAAGGTCGTGCGGCGGCAGCTATGGGTGGACGCGCACCCAAGAAATGCAGAGCGACCCATTACGCGGGCTTATGGAGCGTTCTGTATGGGGCTATGCGTTCCAACAATAAGGAAATTGATTTTTTACCGTAAATCTGTTTTTCTGACTTACCAACTTTTGATGATTGGGTATCCGGGGAGACATGCGACGGAACTCAACGGAATAAGGGTTAGCGTTACCGCCAGGGCAGCCTAATTTTTAGCGTTTTACTAAGCTTGGGTTATTTGTTGGAATTTGAGTTCTATCTTGAGCAGTGTCAGTCACTTCTCAGACTCCGGCTGAGAGCAAGAAATATTGTGCTTAGGGCAGAAAATTGTTGCGCTACTAAGTTTGTATTATTCTCTCCCTAAATTTACTGAAAAAATTTCTTATAATCGTTTGTAATGGTCTAAAATCATACCAAATTATATGGATCCAATTACCGTCGGTGCCATTGCTCTTTTAACTTTAATCGGTAATAAAGTCATCGATTGGTCAACTGAAAAGGCTTTGGATGCTGGTTTAGAGAAAGTTAAGCAAGTTATGGCTAAAAAATCACCCGCAACAGCCGCAGCTTTAGAAACCGCAGCTACACAAGCAGCCTTACCACCGGGAGAACGGGAAGATATTGGTGAGGCTGTATTAGTAGAAGAGGTAAAAAAAGCAGCACAAGCAGACCCGGAAATTAAGGAAGCTGTAGAAGCTTTAGGAAATCAAGCCAGCACTGCTGCACAAGCTAACCCGGAACTGGTAAAGGCTATAGCAGAATTAACTGTAGCGATTACAGCCCAAAGTCCCTCAACGGTAGAGAACTGGCAAGGTATCAATATTAAGGGTGGCACGAATACTATCAGTAATCCCACTTTAAGCTTTGGCAGCAAATGAGCAATGAAAATTGGCAAGGGATAAACATTAAGGGTGGTGAGACTAACATCCACAACCCAACAATTAATATTGGCTCATCACAACAGACTTCTACACTAAATATCCCCAAAAATCTAATTTACAAAGGCGCGGTCAAGTTTGTTGGGCGAGACAATGAACTTACATACATCCATCACAAATTGCAGCAGTCCGGTAAAGTGACAATTTCGGCGGTGGCTGGGATGGGAGGTGTCGGTAAAACAGAACTAGCAACCCAGTATGCACTGAGACATGAAGCTAATTATCCTGGCGGTATCTGCTGGCTGAATGGGAGAGAATCAGATTTAGCAGCCAACATTGTGCAATTTTATCTGTTGTACATCGGTCAAGAAATACCAAAAGAATTGGGCGGAAAACTGCTGAACCTCCAAGAACAAGTACGGTGGTGTTGGCAGCATTGGCAACCGTCCGAGGGTTTGGTGTTGGTAGTATTAGATGATGTCACTAACTTAGAGAATGTGCGAGAGGTACAGCCGCCAGCAAACCGCTTCCGTGTACTCATCACCACCCGGTTACGCAACCTCAACCCCAATTTTGTGCAGGAAATTTCCTTAGATGTGCTTTCACCAGCAGATGGTATCAAACTGCTGACAGCTTTTGTAGGAGAACAACGGATACAACGGGAACAGACAACCGCCAAAGAAATATGTCAATGGCTGGGATATTTACCCTTGGGTTTGGAATTAGTAGGACAATATTTAGCTGAAGATCCAGATTTATCCTTAGCAGAAATGTTGGAACGACTGAAGGTGCAGCGGCTAGAGGATGAAGCACTAGAATGGAGACAGCCAACCTTGAGTGCAGCACAGCTAGGAGTAAAAGCCGCCTTTGAATTAAGCTGGCGAGAACTGGAGGAAAAAACCCAGCTTGTGAGTGCGTTGTTGAGTTTATTTGCTCCTGATATTATTCCTTGGCAATTGGTAGAGTCTACCAGTGAGTTGCTGAATTGGGCAAAGGCAGATGTAACGGAAGCTAGAAAGCAACTCTACAAGCAGCATCTCATTCAAAGATTAGAAGATAAAAATGCTTGTTATCAAATTCATCCTTTAGTTCGGGAGTTTCTCCAAGGTAAATTTGTACAAATTACGTTCCTCGCTGGTGGGGAAGAGTTAGGGTTGAAGTTCAAAAAAGCTTTTGCAGCGGCGATGGTAGCAAAGGCAAAACAAATTTCTGAAACTTCCATCCGTGAATTTATTGAGTCTGTGCAAGATACTATTGCCCATGTCCAAGAAGTAGCCCAAATTTTAATTGATGTTGTCAAGGATGAAGATTTAATTTGGGTGTTTGTTGGATTGGGGAATTTTTATAAAGGACAGGGTTTGTATGCGTTAGCAAAACCTTGGTGTATGCAGTGTTTATCAACAGTCAAAGCCCGTTTGGGTGAAGAACATCCCGATGTTGCGACCAGCTTCAACAGCTTGGCATTACTCTACGAATACCAAGGAAAGTACGGCGAAGCCGAACCCTTGTATCTGCAAGCTTTAGCAATGTATAAACGCTTGCTGGGAGAAGAACATCCCGACATCGCCACCAGCCTCAACAACTTGGGATTACTCTACAAATCTCAAGGAAAGTATGTCGAAGCCGAACTCTTGTATCAAGAAGCTTTGGCAATGAGAAAACGCTTACTAGGAGAAGAACATCCCGATATCGCCACCAACCTCAACGACTTGGCATTACTCTACGAATCTCAAGGGAAGTACGCCGAAGCCGAACCCTTGTATCTGCAAGCTTTAGCAATGTATAAACGTTTCCTGGGAGAAGAACATCGCGACATCGCCATCAGCCTCAGCAACTTGGCATTACTCTACTATTCCCAAGGAAGGTACGCCGAAGCCGAACCCTTG
>JAQYWP010000017.1:0-10960 GCA_029379285.1 Rhizonema sp. PD38 | reverse complement strand
CAACTTGGCATTACTCTACTATTCCCAAGGAAGGTACGCCGAAGCCGAACCCTTGTTTGTGCAAGCTTTAGCAATGTATAAACGCTTGCTGGGAGAAGAACATCCCGACATCGCCACCAGCCTCAACAACTTGGCATTACTCTACTATTCCCAAGGAAGGTACGCCGAAGCCGAACCCTTGTTTGTGCAAGATTTGGCAATAAGTAAACGTCTGCTGGGAGAAGAACATCCCGATATCGCTACTAGCCTCAACAACTTGGCTGCATTCTACTATTCCCAAGGAAGGTACGCCGAAACAGAACCCTTGTATCAAGAAGCTTTGGCAATGAGAAAATGCCTACTCGGAGAAGAACATCCCGATATCGCCCAAAGCCTAAACAATTTGGCTAAACTCTACTATTCCCAAGGAAAGTATGCCGAAGCCGAACCCTTGTATCAAGAAGCTTTGGTAATTTTTGATGAAAAATTAGGTGGCAATCATCCTCATACAGTTAAGTGTCGTGAAAATCTTGAGCTTCTTCGTGCTGCTAACTCATGATTAATACCAGCTTTGGGTTATTAGTTGGTATTTGAGTCCTAAGTACAGGTCACCGCAAAAAAGGGTCGGATGCATAAACTGGTTAATATCGGCTTCCGCTTGCACTACAATCATGTGCCGTTGCCGGCGCTCGGGAAAATGCTCAATGTCGTTAGATTTCACCCCAAAATGTAGTGATGAGCGGGGCATAAATGCTGGTGTCCTCTATGGCGGCAGGTTGAGCGACATATCTTGCCCGATTTTCAATTGCCAAGATTCTATCAGTGTCGCGGACATAAAGTGGCA
Source organism: Rhizonema sp. PD38 (assembly GCA_029379285.1). Classification (GTDB taxonomy): domain Bacteria; phylum Cyanobacteriota; class Cyanobacteriia; order Cyanobacteriales; family Nostocaceae; genus Rhizonema. The sequence continues at coordinate 10,137 of JAQYWP010000017.1, read as the reverse complement.
CCATTGCTTCTCTCTCGACTAGAAGTTCATGCAGCCCTATTTGAATTGGTAGAGATTGGTGAAATAATTTACGAGCTGCCTTTTCTACCATTCGAGCCAGTTCCGCTCCTGTACAGTTAACCGTCTTACCCAACAAAATCCGCCATTGGGCTTCACTCAAAGGGCTATCAACGCAGTGGTAGCGCTGATCAAATCGTGATGCGTGGAGTGTAATAATCTGCTTACGCTCAATGGCAGTTGGAAACCCGACATAAAAAATTTCATCAAATCTACCTACACGAGTTAACTCTGGAGGCAGTGCATCTAGTCGATTGAGAGTTGCCACTACAAACACAGCACTACGTTTATCTTGCAACCAGGTAAGCAAAGTCCCTAAAATTTGTTGACTGCCGCTCTCTTCCCCTGAGATTGTATTAGCAGTAAACAACTTGTCTAATTCATCAAAGTAAAGCAGAATTGGAGCGCAGGCTTCAACACGAGTCAGCAACCGCTTTAAATAAGTTGCCCCACCCGTCGCCACTGCTCCTGTATCTACACTAACCAGAGGAAATCCCAATTCCCGCGCCGAGACATTTGCCGCCAGTGTTTTACCCGTTCCCGGTGGTCCAACCAGCAAACAACCTTTTGGTAGTGGAATATTAGCAGCTCGTGCTTCTGGGGCAAAATCGCGTGCGAGGATTTACTCTAGAAAACAGGCTTTTACCTAGCAAGTTGCGTTCAGAGAAAATTTAAAAGCTGCACGCTCGTGTAGAAAACACAGACAAGGAGATAGGGAAAGGAAAAATTCTCTATAATAAATACAACGCGCATATTCAATGACACCGCTTTAATTAAGGGAGCTCCAAGAAATAAATTATCCAATTCTCAAACTCGACCTACTTCTTCTATTCCCCCTGCTAGAATGCTCCCTGCTCCCTGCTCCCCCCTTGCAGATTGATTATTTTTTTATTTGGAAGTCCCTAAGCTCTCTCTAATTGTTTTCGAGATGGTATTTGAGGTAGTTGAGTTTGACTTTTTGACGTGGATTGTTGGAGAACTGGTAACATTTGCTCGAAGTAAGCCAAGTCTCGCTCACTCATACGAGTTTTCATCTGCCCTTCCGCCTTAATCAATAGTGAACCGCGCCCATCTTTAGCATCTATCCGCACTTTGCCATCAGGAGTGGCTTTCCACTTGTATGAAAATTGACCATCAACTTGAACATTCTTTCCTTGCCTCTGAGCGTATTGACTTAAAGCTGTGGTAATCGTATTGACTCTGGCAAAATACTCTGTCTCTTTCTTACCCACAGGAGCAAATGCCCCACTAGGTTCTTCACGCCGCCTTTGAGAAATGCGGAGTTGTTTGAGATCTTGATGCACTGATCTCTCCAGTTGATTTGACTGTGAGACACGCACTCCAATCGGGGATGCATCAAACTGCATTAATTTTTCACCTGACTTATCACTCAAGCTATAAGATTGTCCAGAACGGGCGATAGTATAACCCGCAGTATGATAAGCAGTTGCACCTGGTGATGTGCTTGTATCAAACAAAGTTTTGATCGCTGCTGCTGTTTTAACTTCACGCGATCGCGTAACCAAGGAAGCCCAAGCCGCTTGAGCAGTATTCGCTACAGAATGCACTGCTTGCTGCCACCAATGAGTGTTTTTAGGTTCAGTAAACCGCGCTTTAATTAACTCATCAAACTGCCGTTGTTGATTTTGTAGTTGAGAGTGATGCAGTTCCTGCATTTGGTTCAGTTGAGCAGTTAAAAGCTGTTTTAAACTGCTATCGGGCAATGTCTCAAGAGCAGCCTTTACTCTTGCCCCGCCAGTTTCAGTAGCAACAAAAGTTTGTTGAACTTGTGGTTGTGGTGGTACAGGATATGTTACTACTGAATCAGGTTCAGTAGGTATAACTTTTCCTAAATTAGGCTCTTCTTCAACATTCACACTTTGATTATCTTCAGGTGGTAATTCTTCATTTACAAAAGGATTATCCAATTCTGACTCTTCAAATGTAACAGGCAGTGCCTCAATTTGTTGAGCAGGTTGCTTGTCACGATATTGCTCATAAAATGAATTGGTAATTACCTTACCTAACTCATCGGATTCGAGGACAACCTTGTCATCTAATTTGACTCGCATTGAAATAGCATTCTCGACAATGCCACCAACAGGAGTATTCTGCAATTGATCTAACCGCTCAATTATAGAGGGATTAAGGTCATTAACTCCTTGACCGTAGACAACGCGATCGCCTACAGTAATTTCAATTTCTGGTTTTTTGTCTGCGTCTTGCTGCTGTTGATTTTTGTCAACAAACTCCCGTAGCCAGTTTTCAATCAGCCGTAAATACTGCTCGGTAAAAGAGCTAGACTCACCCGTAGAGATAGTAAAAACACCGGACATTATAATTCACATCCATTTTTGTACGCAGCTGCCAAAATGTGTAATCGATTCACAATGACTTGATTACAGAGGAGAAATACTCCTAGCTTGCCATCAAAAAACCAGGCAATAAATTTGCTAGGCTCATCTATATTTCGCTTACCTTCATAAACAATACTTCCTAGTACCTCACCTATAAGTAACCCTTGCTGATCAAATACTTCAGTCACCAAGGGCGAGTAATTCATTTTAAAAGGAGGTAGCTGCATCGCTTGTTTTACGCGCTCCTGCCATTCAGGATATTCAGCTAATTGTGAAAGTAAAGATGTATTCATGCGTTATATATAAAGTGAAAAATTTAAAACACTGCTTCTAAATCTTCTTCGACAGGTGTTTCTGTTGATGCAGGAAACAATTGTTCAGCTAAATCACGCCGCTCTTGAAATTGACGGGAACGCTCCTTATCAGTGACACCTGATGAATGATTGGCAATTAATCTTTGACGAATCAAGTCCCACTTTGCCTCACTCCAATTCATCTGAGCAATATCTGCTTGAGGAACTTTCACTAATTGCAGCAAGGGAACATACGCTTCATTACCACGGGTGTAAGCTGGGTTGATAATCACTGCCCGTCCCGTTCCCAACTTGGCAAACTCAGCCGCTTCCAGCAAGTGCCGTTTCTGGTTTTGGTCATTTAAACTTTGAGTTGTGCCACCTTTGCCAGTACTTTGAGATTTAGATTTGAAATTAACTTGCATCTCTCCCAGGTAATCAGAAAACAGCTTGGCAGATTCTGGATCTTGAGGGTTAAAAATAAACTTTGTTGCCGTTCCTCCCAAAATAGCTCTCGCTAATTCCTTACCGTAAGCTTTCTCCAACTGAACAATGTTTTGATAGCCTAAAATCCCACAAAATCCATCTTCCCGGTTCTCGTTCAACCAATTCACCAATGCTGGCAGATATAAAGTCGGTAATTCATCCAGCGCCACAACCAAAGGGTCTTTGCGGGGTATCGTGCGCGATACATTTCGAGATACAATCATATGTAAGATGGCAGCCAGCAACGGTCCTACAATGTCCCGGTTATTGCGGTCTAAGCCAAATACGATCAGTTGCTTACCATCTAAATCTAGGGGGAGGGTAGTCTTGCCGCAGAATGCACCGACAAAGTCTTTTTTGAGGAACCGCTGGAATATTCGCTGTCCCGTTCCCACAATACTGGCGACGGTTTTCTCAGAGTCCTTAACGCTGATGATCTGAGATAAAGGTCGAGTTGTCCAGATTTTCAGTTTATCCCTGGAAGCAGCCTCTAATCGCGTTGGCAGATTGGATAAAGATAAAATTGCCTGCGCCATCATCAAATCGCAGTATTTATCGTCCCCAGTAAGAGTTTTAATCGCCTTGGTGACAAGCAAAATTCCCTCAACCAAACTGTCCCCAGCTTCCTCGAAATACTTATCCCCACCGTTATTTCCTCCTCCTTTATCAAAGTTACGCGCAATCACCATCGCCATCTGCCCAGCGGCGATCGCATCTTCTTCGTCTTTGATTAAGTCGAGGGGATTGCAAACTTCCGACTCTGGAAACCCCGGTGCAAATACCCTCACTGTGTAACCGCGCTTCATAGCATACGCAACGGCACGTTTTGTTTGAGCCGGATATTTAAAATCGTACAGACACATGGGAAAACCTTGGTCAAAAGCAGAACGGATCAGGGGATCAATCACGGAGAAAGTTTTACCGCTACCCGCAGCCCCAATGGCAGCAATTCCCCGCTGGGCATCCGGGACGTATAAAGTGGGGGTAACGTTAAGCAATTGCAGTGGCTTTGTCCACTTGGAAGAAGATGGTGTTTTAATCAATCCATCCTGACGCCATTCATACTCTTGGCGATCGCGCATTTTTTGTGGAGTACCTACATACAGCGCCACGTTATTACGTGTCACTTTTAACATTTGCTTTTTAGCTATAATCGCTGCCTTTTGCTTTTCCTTGCCACTACCCCAATAACTAGTAGCAATCTTGCCTTTCTTAGCTCTTCCTGCGCTCCAAAGTTGCAGAAGTGCGACTACCACCAAACAACCCAAGAGCATTAACCCGGATTTTGATTTGAGTAAACCTATGAGTTGTTCATCCACCCGTCCTGTCGTAGAATTTGATGAGGACGCTGGTACTTGAACTAAATAGTGAGTTGAAATGTCAGTACTCATGACTTTGCCACCCCCCAAACAAAATTCTCACCCACCTTAGTCAAAGCTTCGTTAAATTTGACAAATCCCGTACCCTGATAGCAATACTGGAAGCGTGATACCATACTCTCAGTGTGCGTACTTTGGGTAATCACGAGGCACGAAAATCCATTTTGCACTGTGTCATCCGCTCGAATTAACATTTCACCTTTAGGTAAATTTGGATTAGCAATTACTGAAAGAACTAACTTACCTGACTCTTGGTAAACCGGATAGATACAACCACCTGCGCCACAAAGTTGCGGCGAGTGGAAATCAAAAATGTACAATTTTCCTGCACCGTGAGACGGGACTTGCAACACTTTTATTGATTTGGCTTCAACACCACCTATTGAGTTCTGTCGCAATGCTCTTTCAATCAATGATACAGGTGCAATGTCTTGAGCAACTGTCCAGGGGCGAACACTATTTGTTGATGAAGTCTCCTTCACTAATAAAGCGGGAACGACGAACAATGCTATACACACAATCGTAAAAATTATTGCTTGATATTTATGAGATTTAATATTAGGAAATAGGTTCATTATTGCTTGCATAATTTCCTCTATAAACATCCCATTGATTGCATAGCTTGCGTATAGTTAGCAGCTGCCTTTTCGCCATACCCCTTAACTGAAAATTTGTCCTGTACATCACTCACCGCCGCATCAATGGGAATACCTACACCGACATAGTGCATTTGCGACACTCGTTCAATTAATCGCTCTCCAGTAAAAGGTTGTCCCGTCGTGGGATCAATCTGTTGAGAAGCTTTTTGCAATAAGTTCGTTATCTCAGATTCAAACAAAGCCTGTTGATCTGTCTGAGGAAAATACATCATCATTTCCTCACCACTTACCGCCGCACCTTGATCCACCTTGGCAAGAAATTCTTGACCACCAGACTTACTTGATACAAGCGATCGCACATCTGGACGATACGACATAAATTGCTTTGTTCCTAAGCCACGACCACAGTTACCCGCGCCATCACATACATACGCACCCACAGAATCGTAATTGCCTTCTATGTCTGAAAGTGCATTTGATAGAGCATCTATTGTTACTCCTTGATATTGTTTGGAGCAATCACCTGAACTTGCAAAAGTAAGAGAATTATCACTTGTGTTTACCGGATTTTTAAAACTAAATCCACTACTCTTTTTACCCGTTGAGATAGAAACTGAATCGTTCGTTACATCACCTGTCACTACCCCTAAAAAAATTGGTTCCTTTTCTTTATAAGTCAGCCAGGGAATTGGACCAATAAAGTAAGGTGTACATCCCCAATCTACGAATCCTTTCCGCATACAAGCACGGAAGAATAAAGCTTGAGACATTGTACCATCGACTTCTGAAGTGTCCCACACAACGACCTTAAAAGCATCACCAAAGGGGTGGCGTCCTGTAGGTTCTTTTCCGCCATTTACGCTTCCTAAAATCCCTTGACCACCGCGCACTAATTGGTACTTTCCACTAATCCACTGTTTGCCTAAAACTAAGGGTGAGCCAGATAATTCTATGTGGGCGCAATCTTTATGACAGGGTACATTAAATCCTTGTTTGTTGCTGCCAGAAATTGTATGATCGCGCTGTTGTTCATTGGTGCCAAAAGCAATATCAACAATGCCCACATCTGCACCTATGGGGTTAGCAGGATTAGGAAATTCTGAAAAAGGCACATTACCTAAACCGGGAATTTTGTCAATAGTTAAACCTTGCCAATCTTTAAAGGTCCCAATTTGCGTACTATCTAACCCTGGAATCGCATCTAAACTGTAGGAGTCCATTGGCAGATTAGCAAACTCTAACTGACCTAAATGGGGAGACTGCTGCAATAATTGTCCGATTGTCTGCGTACCATCAAATTGTGTCGTCAGTTCTTGAGACAGTAAATCAAAAATTGGTTTAACTTCCGTAATGGGTAGATTTTTTAAAGTCGAAATCGCCTGTACTAAACTTTCTAAAGTTTGGAACTGCATCACTCCAAACTCGGAAAGTTTAATTTTACTTAAATCCGAACCCACAATTTTACTAATAGACTGAAGATTGAATTGTTGGAGTTTAAAACTATCCTGAAAATCACCTATTTTCATATACTGAGCAGGCGTTTGTCCGGTAATCCAAGTGCGAGATAAATCATATCCTATTTGCTCAGAGACTCCTTGGGGTGCAGAGAAAGAACCAGATTCAGTGATTCCAGGTAAAGATGAAAAAGTAATTTGATTCCAATCTGGTAGCCGGGTGTTTTGCCAAGTGATTGTAGTCACTGGATTACTAGGTTCAGTTACAGCCAGCGATCGCTCACTGTAATCACCCATAAGAATGCCAGAAATTAACAACGATAAACTTAATCCTGTGCCAATCCTGTATAAATTTCTCAGCAATTTCATTGCTTTTCTTCTGACGATTATTTAATTGATTTGAATGATTTAAGTTGCTTGCACATTCGCTTAGACAGGTAAGATTTTTCCTAGTTCTTGTAAACGTTTGACCAGTTGCAAAGAAATTCCTCCCTTCGCTGCGGCGACTTCAATTGGTTCACCCGTCTTAACGCTTCCCAAAAAGTTTTCAATTCGCTTCCACAATGGGGAGTCACGTTGAATAAGGCGTTGTTGTTGAGCAACAATTAAGCCACGACTCATCATCTGCCAATCCTGATACTGTGTGAAAACCGATGTCAACCGTGGGGGATTACTTGCTACAGTGTAGGGTGCTTCCTTAGGTGTCACCTCGACAGTATGGTATTGGAGATGTTTATCCCCCATTGCCACCCGGAACACATACACTTGTCGTCCAGCTGCACCCGCAGTTACGACACTTAAAAATGTACTATTTGTCTTCGGAATTCCTGGTATATTTACTCGGTCAATCCGCCGCAGATGTAAAACAGTTGCCCCATTTTGTTGGCACTCTCGCCCTAAACCTGATAAACAACCATCCACATCAAGGGAGGCGAAGGAAGGATTATCAAACCACACTTTTTCAACTTTCTCGCCCGTGGGAATGAAACTGATGTTGACTCCGTACCCAGGAGACAATTCAATCAATGTTGGTGAGGTTCCACTTTGCCCTGTTGCTACAGAAACAGAAACACGTCGCACCAAATTAGAGGTTTCTTGGGCAAGTACGCTGCGACCAGATAAGATACAACCAAATCCAGTCGATATCAAAGCAATTAAGGTGATGCGTCGCCATAATAAGGTTTTCATCTAGCACTCCTAAATCAGTTATGAAACCATCTAGTACTCTCTTTGTCTGCGTTCTCCGCACGGCAGATGTTACAACAGAGGTTTCTTCCTCGCACTGCCCTAAATTTCAAACGATTGATTAACAAACACTTGGACATTTGTCCCCGCACGGACATACCAAACATCCTGGCGCTGTAGCATTTTCTCTATGTCGCGATCGTTACGCTGTAAGATTTGCTTAGTGAGAGGTGAAAAACCCCCTTCTAATACCGCGCCTAATAAATTGGGAGAGGAGCTGCGAGTCGTGGTGGAAGTGCTAAAACTGTAGCCACTTGTATTCGTTAATGATTCAACATTGGGTTGATTCATCACTTCGCCCACCTTGGCAAGAGAGCCAAATAAAAACGTTGTGGCATCGTGAGAAGCGATCGCACTGCCTTTACTACCCCACTTATTAGCAATCAAAGGCTGCCCCTTAGTACCACGAATACTAATTGCTCCAACTGGAAGGACATACTCCTGACCATCAATTACAACTTGTGTTGCCTCCAGTTGGGTAAGTCCTGAATCAGGAATACCAACCACCTGAGCTACAATAGCAGTACCTGTAGGTAACATCATAAGACCCTCTTCATCGGTTAATGGTTCAGCCAGTCGGACAATAAACTTCTCTGTAGGTTGGTCAGATTTGGTAGCAACAGTCCTGCTTTTAGAATCAGCCCAAATCACCGGAGTTAGTAACTGCCCTTGAGCTTGACTGCCCACTGTTAGCCGTCGCACAGGTACACCCGTGAGCAAAGCAGCTTCTTCAGCCGGATTAACTTGAGTTGCAGCCAATCTATCGCTCGTAGCTCGGACTGGAGTGGCACGGGGGATTGTTACTTCATCTGAAGTTTGACTACTTTTTACTTGAGCGATCGTACTTACCTCGTGTTGCTGCAAAGTTTCTTTTGAGTCAGCAGCAACTTCACTCATTTGAGCACCGCCGTAACTCCCCACACGATTCATTGCCATCCATTGCTCCATCGGATCAACTGGTTTTGAAGCGGGCGCAGATGCGTTAGACTTCGGTGTTTCTCGCACTATTGGGGTACTAATTAGCTTTTGTCTTACAGGTTGTTGAATCGGTTGTCTAATAGGTTGTCTAATAGGCTGTTGAAATAATTGCTGAATTGGCAGGCGTAGTGGTTGTCGAACTGGCGGAGACGGTATTGAAACGTAACGCACAGGTGGGACGGTTTGACTTTGGTTAACTACCGGACGGGTTACAGGTGCAGTGGAGTCAGATAGTTTATTCGTTGGTTTCTCAACAACTGTAGTTTTAGGACTCTTCGACTGCTCGACTGACTTAATTTTTTCAGCTTGGCTCCCTAATGCTAATTGCGCCTTGAACTTACCTGTCTCAGCTTCTTGACTTTCAACTTTTGTCTCGTTTGTTTCGGGTTCGGATACAGCAACCATACTTGGAGCAGATTTAAGTTTTGAGTTCATAATGGTGTTCAAAAACGTGGCACTGCAACCAAACACCACTAGCAATCCCAACCCCACTACGCCAATTTTCGCCAACGGATTCCCTGATAAAGTTAGCCGGGTTTTACCAGTTTGCGGATCATCAAATAGCTCAGATTGAGTAATAACATTCTGAATTGAATCGTGAGATAAACTAGTACTTTCACCTTCATTAAGATTGCCCTCAATCCCCTCGGAAATTAACTTACCTGTTACTTCTTCGCCATTCAAATCATCATCAAAGCCAAGCAATTGAGCCAGTTTCACTTCATCCCAATCTGAGTCTAACTGGTCTGAAGGCGGTAGTAAGCCTGCCTTTCCATTTAGCTCTTTATCCATTACAAATTCTCCTGTGGTAAATCCCGAATGGCATAGATTTCTAACCCACTCGCCCGGACTTGATAAATCACAGCCGCTAGTCCAGTCATTGTGGTAGGGGGAGATGGTGCTGACACTGCCCGGACAAATATCTCTTTATTAAAAGCAATAACTTCACCTAAATTATTACCCTGATTAAACACAGTTAAATTAGCAACCATTTTGACCTTCCATTTGCCTTCGGCGATTTTTATAGGGGGTTGGATTGATAAAGGAACTAGCACGACTTGCGTTGTTCCTTTAAACACATCTTGAGGGGTTAAATCAGCTAACAATTTTAAGAAATCTTGGCGAAAATCTTCACTTAAAGCATTGGATGCCTGCCACGCACCAGTTGTTACTTTGCCGCGTCCATTACCCAGTGAATGAATGTCTACTCCTGGATCTAATTTCGGGTTATTTGCAGGGTAAGCTCATCTAATTTTGTATAATCCGAACTTGACAAATCAAAGAAGATA
>JAQYWP010000223.1 GCA_029379285.1 Rhizonema sp. PD38 | reverse complement strand
AGCTAAGCGTTCTTCGGTAAGTCTCTTAAACCTGCCCCTGCTTTTAGAGTCCCCAGGCTCTGATGACGAGCGAGCTGAATTTTCGGAAGAAGAAGTACGAATAGAAGAAGATGCCCAAATGGAAGCCGCTACTAAGGAGGCTGCTGGCGACGGACAATCAGCCCGTGAGCTTGAAATCTTAGAGTCAATGGCAGATGTAGCAAATCAAGCTCGCCATCAACAAGATCCACGCATTAAAAAACTGGTGGAATGGATTTGCAGTAATCTCTGTCCTGACCTGGGTAAGCCTAATGCTGCTTGGTTAGAACGGCGAGTCATTATATTTACAGAATATACTGACACAAAGCGCTATTTACAGCAGCAATTACAAGCTGCGATCACAGGCTCCAACCGCGAACATGAACGCATTGATGTATTTCACGGAGGCATCGGGGAGGAGCGCCGCGAAGCTATCAAAAATGCCTTTAACGCCGACCCATCTCGCCATCCCCTCCGCATCCTCATTGCCACAGATGCCGCACGTGAGGGAATCAATCTGCAAAACCACTGTGCTGACTTGTTCCACTTCGATGTGCCGTGGAATCCCAGTCGTATGGAACAGCGTAATGGACGGATTGACCGCAAATTACAGCGATCGCCTATCGTCCAGTGCTATTACTTTATCCTGCCACAGCGAACAGAAGACAGAGTGCTGGACGTGCTTGTAAAGAAGACGAATACCATTCAACAAGAGTTAGGAAGCCTTGCACCAGTCATTGAAAGAAACGTGTCGCGGTTGCTCTTGAATGGTATCCGGCATGAACAGGTGAATCGCATCGCCGACTTTATTGATAAGGCAGATCAGAAGACAGAAAACGGCTTGGTGATTAGTGAGGAACTAGAAGAAGCAAGACTGCGCCAGCAGGATCTCACTAAACAAATACAGCAATTGCAAGAAATGCTCAAGACTTCACGGGATTGGCTGGGAATAGATGAGCGCCATTTTCGGGATGCCATATCAGCTTCTTTAGAAATTTTGGGAGCTACGCCGCTAGCGCCTGTAGATGTGAATGAGGTTTGCAACGATCCAGTGACTGCTCGGTGGACAATTCCCGCTCTCGACCAGCGCACTGGAGCAGATCCAACATGGTCAACCACTCTCGATACGTTGAGAATACCCAAGAAAAGGGGACAAAAGCCTTGGGAATGGCGAAAAGAAGCACCAATTAGTCCGGTTGTTTTCCGTGACCGAACGCGGACTAAAAGAAGCCTCGGAAATGAAGAAGATTCTCGAAGATCAGCAGAAGCGGATTGCCAAGTGCCAGGAAGAAACTAAGGCGGTGCAATTGTCCCTGTTTGCCATCGATGAGCAACGCCAGTTAGAAGCAGATCGCCGCCATTGGGAGAAACGGATCAAGGCGATCGCAACTGAACTGATTTCTGAGCCTGCCCGAATTGAAGCTGCTTATAAAGTTAAGGCAGTGCGGGTAGAGCCAGTTGGTGTGATTTATTTGTGGCCGATTTCCGGTTAGAGGGTAAAAATGGCAAACGATCCAGAAATCCGCGCACATAAAGAATGGTTGGGCTTTCTTCAACCAGTGGGACTTGTGGTGTCTCCCCCTGCTTTGGTAGCAGTTCAGGCAGTGGTTAACCGCAACGTGGTAGAACTGCAACAAACGCTACTAGAAGTTGTCAGTCGTGATTCCCGTCGTGGCGAAATCGATAACGAGCGCTTTTCGCTTTCAGACTTTCCCGCTTTTACTATTAATGTTCTTGGTTGGCAACCAGAAGATTTAGTGGAAAGTCCAGAGGAACTAGCGGTATTACTTCCAGAATACAATGAGGTGCTGACACCTACTTATGCTGTACCAAACCCAGATAACGGCAGTTGGTTAATGCTTGTGCAAGTACTTACTTCCGGTACTAACCTCGACGAGACAGGTACAGAAGATGCTAAATCTACGAGCTGGCACGCCAGTCCTCAGTCCAAGTTTGAGCGTTTGTTGCGGGAGAAAGAAATTCCTATAGGGCTATTGTGCAATGGTACGGAGTTGCGATTAGTTTATGCTCCACGCGGTGAATCTTCTGGACACTTGACGTTCCCCCTACAGGCAATGTGTGAAGTATCCGGACGCCTGCTTTTGGGTGCGATGGAGATGCTGCTATCAGTAGACCGAGTGTTTAACGTACCAAGCGATCACCGTCTGCCTGCTTTATTGGAAAAAAGCCGCAAGTACCAAAATGACGTATCCACCAAGCTGTCCGAGCAGGTGTTAGAGGCACTGTGGGAATTGCTACGCGGCTTTCAAACGGCAGATGAATCAACACATGGACGGTTACTCAGTGATATTACCCAAACTGACTCTCAGCATATCTATGGTGGATTGATTACTATTCTACTACGGCTGGTGTTTCTGCTGTACGCCGAAGACAGAGGACTGATGCCACAAGATACCGTTTATACACTCAATTATTCAGTCGGTGGGCTTTACGAGCGGTTGCGGGAAGATGCAGGCAACTATCCAGATACAATGGATCAGCGTTATGGAGCTTGGGCGTGGTTACTAAGTTTATTTCGCTTAGTATACGATGGCGGTGGTCACGCTGAGTTGCACTTGCCTGCTCGTCACGGACAACTATTCGATCCAGACGAGTATCCATTTCTAGAAAGTCGTCCTCGGCAATCAAAATATCAAAAAGGGGAACTCACAGAACCGCCTCGCATATCAGACGGAGTCATTTATCGGGTACTACAAGGGCTGCTGGTACTTGATGGTGAACGCCTGTCTTACCGTTCTTTAGACGTGGAGCAAATTGGTTCAGTCTATGAGGCGACGACCGGTTACGAGGTAGAGAGAGCAACTGGTGCTGCTATCGGCGTTTGGAGTAAACCCAAAAGCTCAAAATCCTCTGTGACAGTTGTTGTCAACGTTGAGCAAGTACTCAAAACTAACGCTAGCGATCGCGCTAAGTTTTTCAAAGATGTTGCTAATTGTGAGATATCTGGCAAATCCCTAGCAGAGTTAAAGGTAGCGAAGACAGTAGAGGATGTAGTAGCAGCTTTAGGACGTAAAGTCTCACCAAAAACGCCAAGTTTAATGCCTGTTGGTTCTCTTTATCTGCAACCAGGAGAAGAAAGACGACGCAGTGGTTCTCATTATACGCCTCGTGCCTTGACTGCACCTATTGTCCGCGAAACTCTCAGACCGATTTTATCAGCTTTGGGTGAAAGTCCCACACCTAAGCAGATTCTCGACCTAAAGATTTGCGATTTGGCGATGGGTTCGGGTGCCTTTTTAGTTGAAACTTGCCGTCAATTGGCAGAAAATTTAGTAGAAGCATGGAACAAGATCATGCACTTAAGTATGGGGATTCTCTGGTCGGGTTAACTGCTGAACAAATTAAAACGTTTAATTGGGAAGAAGACAAGACCTATAAAGACCTAAATTTACCTTTGTTTAATCTAGCGATGGAGAAAGCGAAGTTTTACCGAGATAGAATTCATAATTTAGATGAGGACGATTACGAAGCAAAACGCAATTTTTACGAAAATATAGAAACAGAGTTGCGGGATATTCGTCTTAAAGGAGATTTAGTCATAGCCTCATTCTTTGCAGCAGAGAACAACAAAGCACGGAAAGATGAGGGAAATGCCCTCTGGTTGAAGTTTCGCAATTGGCAGAGTGATAAAAGTGATAATGCGGAAGTACTAAGTATCATTGAACAATTGCAACTGGGAAAAAAAGCAGTTATACCGTTCCATTGGGAGATAGAATTTCCAGAAGTTTTTGACAGAAACAATCCAGGTTTTGATGTTATTATAGGTAATCCGCCATTTGCAGGTAAAAATACAACTATTAATGCTCATGCTCCTAGATATCTAGATTGGCTGAAAGTTGTTCATCCAAAATCTCATGGGAATGCTGATTTAGTAGCGCACTTTTTTCGACAGGCTTTCACAATTTTGCGCTCCTCAGGTTGTTTTGGTTTGATTTCTACAAATACGATTGCTCAAGGTGATACTCGTAGTACTGGATTGAGATATATTTGTCAAAATAGCGGGACGATTTACAACGCGAAAAAGCGTATGAAGTGGCCCGGTTTAGCCGCAGTTGTAGTTAGTGTTGTCAATGTCTTTAAAGGAGACTACAAAGGAGTCAAACTGCTAAATGGGCAAGAAGTTACTTTAATTTCAGCATTTCTGTTTCATTCAAGTGGAAATGAAGATCCAGAGGTGTTACAGGCAAATGCTAATATGAGTTTTCAAGGTAGCATTGTGCTAGGAATGGGATTCACTTTTGATGATTCTAATTCTGGTGCACTGGGAAACTAATCCCATTTTGGACGCTGCTGGCAAAACCTACTACAAATACCGCGCTGCACTGATGGTTCGCAATAACCAAGGCCTCACGGACACCTATAACCGCTTCCACGACACCGATGAACGTCACCCCGATATCCTAAAACTACGGGAACTGCACACTCAAATAGATCGGGCTGTTCTCGATGCCTATGGATGGCAAGATATTTCCACAGATTGCACCTTCGTGCTTGACTACGAAGACGAAGAAAACAGCAGTGGACGGCAGAAGAAAAAACCCTGGCGCTACCGTTGGCCTGAAGAAGTCCACGACGAAGTTTTAGCCCGCTTACTCGAACTTAACCAGAAACGGGCAGAAGAAGAGCGACTGGCTGGAACTAACTCGGAGAATAAAACCAAGCAAAAAAAAGGTACTAAAAAAACAATAAAGGCACAAAACACTGCTTCGACATCCCCAACCATTCCTGATTTTCCCTCTACTTCAGGAGACACCAGCTAAATCATGCTATGGCAATCTTAAATAAGAGCATAAAATTCTCTCCTGCCTCTTTTCTTGGCGCTCTTGGCGTCTAAAGCCCTTCGGGCATGGCTGCGCTAAGGCGGTTAATAATTCTTCCAACCCAAATAAAACTGCTATTAAATGACAACTTCTGCCGAAGTGCGATCGCATCTCATCGACGCCCTACAACTTGACCTTGTCGGACCAACACCCGATAATGTTATCCATGCCGAAGAAATTTTAGATCAAGCCCCCTCAAAGTGGTATCTCACAGGCTTCCTTGTACCTTACGGCTCACCAACAGAACAGCGTGCAGACGACGCAGGCGATGAGGATTTGGACGTAATTGACTGTGCCAAGTCCGTTGACGACGAAAACGTCCCAGAGAAATCTTTTGCTCGCAAAGCTTTTTTCCCCTCCTCAATGGGTTTAAGCATCCTCGTACCCCAGAAGACAACTCAACTTCATGTCACTGTTCAATGGGGTGACTACCAGCTATTACCTAAAAAAGATAACGAAGACGAACAAGATTCCTTCTCCGGTTGTTGGCAGCGAGTTCCGAAACAGGCTGAACTTACCATTCCTCTGCGTACAAAAGGCACTTACACCCAATTAGACCTCGGTTTGGACTTAAGCTCATCCACACAAGTGGAGATTCCTCTTGGTACAAACAGTTTGACAAGACATCTGGACGTTCCTAAGAGTAATGGTTTACAACTTGTCGTATCCGTCCGTCCCGTACCTTCTGAGGAACTTGTGCCAGCAGGTACCCTATCAGTATCAGTATTTCTGGTTAACCACCGACCCCCCAGTCCTGATAAAAAGCGGGATGTTGGCTACGCCTTCCAGACAAACCTGATTATCCACACCCCCTATTCCCTTGTACCGCGTCCCAACCTGCGCGGACAAGATGGCGATGACTGGGACGAAAAAGTTGCCGATGTGCAATACCGAGACGACTACGAATATGCCGTCGGGCATAACGTTTCTGCTATAGCGATCGCTCATCCTGATGATGGCTGTCAGGAAGTAAGAACGGCTTGGATACCCACTGCTGATGTAGAAAAAGTGATACCAGCCAAGGTGGCTCAAGTTGAGTTGGGTATGGAAGCCTTAGCAGCAGCCCCGACAGCAGAAGCTGTGCGAAGCATGGTTGGAGCTATGGTTGATGCTTATGCTGATTGGATTGACAAGCAACGAGAAAAGTGTCCTACCGAGCCAAAGCGGTTGGGCGTAGCCAATGACTTATTACATCGCGCGGGAATTGCTAAAAACCGCATTGCTGCTGGGTTAAACGCACTCTCAGACCCACAAGTATTGGACGCATTTCGCATTGCCAATCGAGCGATCGCCACAGCTATTCGGCAACGTGCCACTCACGGCAAAAGTATAACTCCCGAATCTATAGCTCCACCTACCTGGCGACCTTTCCAGCTTGCCTTTTTGTTCATGAATTTGGTAGGCATCGCCAATCCCGAACATTCTGATCGCGAACTAGTAGATTTGCTGTTCTTTCCCACAGGTGGTGGTAAAACCGAAGCCTACTTAGGATTGGCTGCTTTTACACTCGTACTGCGACGACTGCGCCACCCTGATATTAACTCCGCAGGTGTAAGTGTACTGATGCGTTATACCCTACGCCTCCTCACCCTCGACCAACTGGGACGTGCGGCTACAATGATTTGCGCCTTGGAATTAGAACGGCAGCAGGATGTAGAAAAACTTGGGAAATGGCCTTTTGAGATTGGGTTGTGGGTGGGGCAAGCAGCTACTCCCAATCGTATGGGTAAAAAAGGAGACAACGACGAATACAGCGCCCGTTCGCGTACCCTTGCCTTCCTAAACAACGATCGCAAGCCTTCACCCATTCCTTTAGAAAATTGCCCTTGGTGCGGTACTAAGTTTAACCGCAATTCATTCCAACTGCTGCCCAATACAGACCAACCCATAGATCTACGTATAACCTGTGCCAATCGCCGATGTCATTTTAGAGGCGATCGCCCCCTACCAGTAGTGGCAGTAGATGAACCAATATATCGCCGTCTACCGTGCTTTATTATCGCCACTGTAGATAAATTCGCCAGTTTGCCGTGGGTGGGAGAGACTGGTGCTTTGTTTGGACGGGTAGAGCGTTATGACCAAGAAGGCTTTTACAGTCCAACCCATCCCGGTCGAGGTAAAGTACTTGATGGTTACCTCCCGCCACCAGATTTAATTATCCAAGACGAGCTACACCTAATTTCCGGACCGTTAGGAACAATGGTGGGACTATACGAAACCGCAATTGATACTTTGTGCAGTCTCCAAGTCAACGACAAGAAAATCCACCCCAAAATTATCGCCTCCACCGCTACAGTACGACGGGCAACCAAGCAAATTCAAGCTTTGTTTGGTCGTAATGAAGTTGATGTATTTCCACCACCAGGCCCTGATCGCCGCGATTCATTTTTCGCTCTTACTGTGCCTGCTCACGAGAAGAATGCCCGTACTTACGTGGGTATTGCTGCCCAAGGACGTAGTCCTAAGGTAGTATTACTGCGTACTTATCTAGCATTACTGGGAGTAGCACAGAAGGAATGGCTCTTCTCTGGTGAGAACAAAAACTTTAATAACCCGGCAGATCCATACATGACATTACTAGGATACTTTAACTCACTGCGTGAACTTGGAGGTAGCCGACGCATTGTTGAAGATGAGGTAAAATCTCGCTTGATCGGTTACAGCCAACGCCAGCGGGTAGGTGAAAGTTCGGGTTTGTTTGCTGACCGTAAAATAGATGAGGAACCAGAAGAACTGACTTCTCGCGTTAGCACTAGCGACGTATCAAAAACAAAGCGCCGTTTGGAATCAACTTTTGACCAAAAAGACCATGTTGATGTCGTGTTAGCTACCAACATGATTTCTGTAGGTTTGGATATCACGCGGCTGGGTTTGATGGTCGTTCTGGGTCAACCCAAGACAGCCGCAGAGTACATCCAAGCCACGAGCCGTGTTGGACGAGACGAAGAAAGACCGGGGTTGGTAGTCACGCTACTCAACGTTCACCGACCACGCGATCGCTCTCATTACGAACGCTTCAATGCGTGGCACGCGACTTTTTACCGAGCAGTTGAAGCGACCAGCGTTACTCCGTTTTCTCCCCGTGCCATTGACCGAGGTATTGCTGCCATTACCCTTGCTTTAGCGCGTCTCGGACATTCCGGCATGACTGCTCCACCCCGTGCTATCGACATTCTTCAGCACCGCAAGGATTTGGAGTTTGTTGTAGATGCGATCGCACAAAGGGCAGAGATGCATGACAAAGAACTTGATGCTGCCTCAGTGGAGGCACTCCGCCAAAAGGTCAAAAGTCGGGTTGAGGACTTATTGGACGTGTGGGAACACATCGCCAATCAAAAAGTTAGCCTTCAGTACCAACGTGAGGTTGGGGAAGCACCACCCCTGTTATTTGATCCACTCGATCCAGAACTGGAAAGACAGCCATTGGAGGCACGAAAATTTAAAGCTCAACGTAGCTTGCGCGATGTTGAACTAACAGTAAACTTGTGGGTTCGCAACCCTGATGGAATAGAGGTAGAGGAAGAAGAAAAGTGACGAAATCAAACAAAAAATGCCCACCATCCGGAGAAATCCGGCAGAGTCAAATTCTATCTACCTTCGGTCCAGGGTCGATGGTAGACTTGCCGGAGCATTCCATACTAATTGGTGGACTCAATCACTGGTTTCTAACAGATGACCAAAAGGCTAGGAAGTTAGCTTCAAAAGTCATGGAGAGTGATAAGGTACAAACTATGCCTCATTTATTAGGCTGGCTGTTCTTCGTAAATTATTTAAATGATAATGATTTTCATAGTATAATTAGTGAATATAAACAATTAGAAAGACCTTTGGAAAAATATTTTTTAGAAGTTTATGAAATGGTTTTAGAGTTTAAATTAAAGATTTAATTATTTAATAAATATGGCTTATGGTAAATAATTAGGCTATTTAACGATGTATTTAAGTTAGTATCAGTACGGTTCGCAATCAGGTGAAGTGCGATACGGCTTAAGCCGTTGCAAAGCATCGCTCTTAATCCCAATTTGAAAAAAAATACTATAAATCCCCATGTAGGGGTTTTCCGGCTGTTCTCCCTTGCAATTGATTTATTTGTTGCAAAAATTTTTGAATTTGGTATAAGTCATAGCCAAATCATTCCTAAAGAATTTTTAAAATCTTGACTTCAAGCGCTGAAGCGCTCACTACTATTCTCCACCAAAGTCTGAAATTGTTCCGAACCCCGAATATTTTCAAAATCAGAGTTAGACATTGCCATTTGTTGATAGCGATAGCGATTCAGTTTGATGGCTTGTCGCAAATTCTCAACCGCTTTATCCACATTCCGTTGCAATCCATAGCAACAAACTTTGTTATACCAAACACAGTCGTCTTCTGGTTGAATCAGGAGTGCTTGCTCAAAAGATGCGCTCGCCAAATCGTATCGTTCTAAATACATGAGTGCCAATCCTCGATTGTTCCAAGCCTCATTTTTATCTGGTTTGATCGCCAAAGCTTTGTCGTGGGATGCGAGTACATCTTGGCTCAACACCTACAAGGATTGGAGAAATTCAAGAAGTTTCTTAAACGAAGGGCAGCGATCAGAACAAAGCTCTAAATTTAATATTGTTGCTAATTCAACATTCATATTGGTGCTATAACGAGGCTTTCTGTTGTCTCCAACTGACAATTTAATCAGTTTTTCTTCCGGTTTTGTAATTAGATGAGGATTTGGGTGTGCTTCGCTTCTGTCTCGTCCAATGTGTCTTACAACCTCTGGATCTGACCAGAACCAAGCTTCTAATTCCTCAATTGGAATACAGATATATTTTTTATCGCTGTTTGACGAATAGGGGTTTTTCCAAGAATGCGAACTCCCCTCAAAACAGCATAAACCCATTGCATCTCTTGAGGAAGCTTTATTCGTACATTCTCTGAAAGATATGATTGTCGAAACGAGCTAAAATTTCCCAGAATAGTAACAATTGGATCGTTGTTATTGTGTAACGTTGTTACTCCAGCTTCAGTAGTCCATAAAAGCTCTTTCTCTCCATCAATATACTGACAGTGTTCATTCCAAACAAACTCCCTCTCCTCAGGAGTTTCACTTGTAGAATCATCTATATCTAGGTTGTCAGTAAGAGTGGATAGAAATATAAGCTCAAATCTATATCCAAGGCGACGCGCAGTCGGTGTTAAAATTTCGATGTTTAATTTTTTAGGAAGGCTATCACTATCAAGTTGCCGAGATCGAGTGTTCTTACCAATAACCCATGATGAGATGGCTTCAAATCCTTCAAGAATAGCTGATTTGCCAGCCCCGTTTCGACCAACTAAAACCGCAACTCTGTCAACCAGGGACACAGAAACTTGACTGCCTAAAGCAGTCCAATCATCGAGAGTAAAAGATAAGAGACGAGGCTGACTTGTAGTCAAAATATAGTTTTTTCTCC
>JAQYWP010001223.1 GCA_029379285.1 Rhizonema sp. PD38 | reverse complement strand
TACATATGCTATAAACCTCTTGCGAGTAAATATTTCCCTTCGACGCTGACCAATGGAGAGGAGAAAAACTAGGGAAGCATTCTTCCGTCCGATTTGCTACCACGCATAAAAGGTTCAGCAAAACTTGTTTATCACAAGCTGTCTAGACACTTTTTTAACCTGATTCAAAAGTTGGTGAGGCTTTCTCTTCAAGCCCCCGGCTTATAGCCGGGGGTTAGTGACATATCGCTTAATCCTTACAAGCAAGATTTGCGTTACGGCTGATGGCTAAGATCTGAATGCGAATGTTCTCACTTCGTTAAAAACTATACCAAACCAATGCCGCTATAGTGAAACCAATCGCAATTAATGCCATCCAGATAAAGCGATTATCTCTGGTATTAATCTGAGCGAGATCGTCGAATTTTGGCTCGGTAAGCTCTGGCGTGACAGAAGATTTGCTCGTCTTAGCACTCAAACGTATTTTGGTTTCAGAGTCTTGCAATGTACCCAAATCGGGAATTTCTGTCATCCATTCCTTTGGACGTTGTAACTTGGGCGCTTGAAAGATGTACTGCAACCGCCGTGATTCTTTATTAGTTTCGGGATCGGGGTGGCGTTTGAGTTGTTCGCATAAAGCGATCGCATCTTCATTGCGTCCTGCGGCTTCATAAGCTGTTGCCAACCAAATTTGAACCTCTCCACCAAGGCGAGAATTACGAACCAATAGGGCACTTGCCTTTTCGAGTTGTTCAACGGCTTCTCTGTATTGCCCATTTTCAAAAGCAACTTTTCCTGCCTGATATCGAGTTTTAGCAATTTCTAAATGCGAATCCACACGCTTACCTACTGAATCAAAGAGAAAGGCTCCAGGAGACATATCTACCGATTACACAAAATTGTGATTATATATTCTGGCTTATAGCTCCTGACACCTTTTTACGGCATAAATTTAGAGCCGATGAGCATCGTTCCAATCCCGGTATTAGTAAAAATTTCTAGTAACAGGGCGTGAGGAATGCGACCATCTATAATGTGTGCTGCACCGACTCCTTGAGCGAGCGATCGCACACAACAATTGACTTTTGGTATCATTCCACCGCCAACTATACCAGTAGTAATGAGTTGGCGGGCTTCTTGAATATCTACTTTAGGAATCAGGGTTGACGGATCTTTATAATCTTTTAAAATCCCCCTGGTATCAGTCAGCAAAATTAATTTCTCGGCTCCCATAGCAGCTGCTATTTCTCCAGCTATGGTATCAGCGTTAATGTTATAAGCTTGTCCTGCTTCATCTGCTGCAACACTTGACACTACTGGAATATAGCCATTGTTAACAAGTATTTCTAAAATTTTGATATTTACACCACTAACTTCTCCAACAAAACCAATATCTTCTTGACCTTGAGGACGAGCTGTGATTAAATCACCATCTTTACCGCACAGTCCGACTGCCGAACCACCAGCTTGATTGATTAGGGTAACAATTTCTTTATTAACTCGACCGACCAAAACCATTTCTACTACATCCATTGTCAGGGCATCAGTCACTCGTAAGCCGTTCTTGAATTGGGGTTCAATGCCTAGTCTATCTAACCAACTGTTAATTTCTGGTCCACCGCCGTGTACTAAAATTGGTCGCAAACCAACGCAAGATAAGAAGACAATATCGCGGATGACTTTATCTTTGAGATTGCTATCTTTCATCGCCGCGCCACCGTATTTGACGACGATAGTTCGACCTATAAAGCGCTGAATGTAAGGTAATGCTTCACTCAGTACTTGTACACGAGTGGCTGCATCTTGCTTAATGTACTCAGTATCGTTGATCATTATGGGGAACTGTTGACAGTTTATAAAGGTTGTAGTTTGGATAAAATACAACTCAGATGATGGGAAAGTTTATGCTGTATCAGTAGCCTATAAGCATTTTAGCTTATATGGCGAAATGGTGAGTGGAGAGTGGATCGTGAGTGGAGAGAGGGTTCATCGGGACAACAATAACTCCGTTCCCAGAAGTCTCCTTGTTATGAAACGGATGGAGGTAATTTCTCTGGTTTCATAACTTGAGGAATTGCCTGAATGACTCGTGTGGCAATTTGCTCTGTTGTGTCGTCAGCACTTACAGTGATTCGCAGATCGGCTTGGGCATAGAGTGCTTGTCGTTGTTCGAGAAGCGATCGCAGCTTTGCTTTAAGATCTACATCTTGTAGTAGTGGTCTTGTCGTATCTTCTGCTAAACGTGTGTAAAGTACTTCAACTGGTACATCAAGCCAGACAATCAAACCGTGGTGCAAGTAACTCCAGTTTTCTCGTCGCAAGATAATACCGCCACCAGTAGCTACACTCAACTTTTGGTGAGCACAAACTTGTGCTAAAGTTTTGCTTTCTAGTTCCCGGAATGCTGCTTCGCCTTCTTGGGCAAACAATTCACTGATTGTTCGTCCTGCTAATTTAGTAATTGCTTCATCGATATCTATAAACCTATAACTCAGTTGCTTGGAGAGTGCGAGTCCCACTGTTGTCTTTCCAGCGCCCATCATCCCAATTAAGTACAGGTTGATTCCTTGCAATAAATTTTCTTTTGTCATCCGCAATTTTCTGTTGTTAGTTGATAATTGATTGTTAAAATAAGATGCCCGCTACAGCACGTATCTACAGAAGAACGTTTTCTCCGTCTCCATCTCAATTGTCTTTATCTGCTTTTTTCATCTAAAAATCTCCGATACATGTGGAAACCGCGTAGTTTTAACTCGCG
>JAQYWP010001222.1 GCA_029379285.1 Rhizonema sp. PD38 | reverse complement strand
TTTTCTTCTTTTCACTACTGCACTTTTTGTCTAATTTGTCAATGCGTAAGTCCTGTTTACGTAAAGAAAAGTAAAGTTTATAAAATTAGCTCGTAGTAAGCGCTAAAGCGCTGAAGCGCTTACTACAAACTTTTATTTATTTATGCCGACTTACTTATGGAGCCAGATTAATACGCTCTAAACTTTGTAAAACTTCTTGTGCTGACTGATATCTTTGCGTAAAGTCATAAGCGACCATCTGGTCTAAGATAAAAGTTAATTTTTGGTTAAAATTACCCAGTTGAGACCAAACTACTGCATTGGAATGGGAATCTGTTTTGAAAACTAATTCACCATTTGGCTCTCTTTGAAATTGTTTGGCAGATATTCCAGTTAACGCTTCAATACCTACCATTCCTAAAGCATAAATATCACTATTTAGCCTTGGGTGTCCCGACATTTGCTCCAAAGGAGCGTAACCAGCAGTACCAATGGCTATCGACTGATAGTTTTCATCCTGCTGAGATTGAATCTGCTTAACTGCGCCAAAATCAATTAAGACTAAGTGATTATCTTGTTGTCTTCTAATCAGATTAGCGGGAGTAATATCTCGATGTATGACATAGTGGCTGTGAACGAAAACCATCACTTGCAAAATATCTTGAAGTAAATCAATAACTTGAGCATCCGTAAGGCGTGTGCCAGAATGAACCTCTTGCCTAAGAGAATGCCCGAGAACAAATTCTTGTACTAAATAAAATTGTTGATCGCTTTCAAAATAAGCCAACAATTGCGGAATGCGATCATGTTTACCCAAAACCTCTAAAATCTCGGCTTCTGTTCTAAATAAACGTCTGGCGACATCTAAAAAGTGACTATCTTGACGTGCAGGTTGCAAATGCTTGACGACACAGCGAGGAGCGCCGGGACGCTGA
This sequence comes from Rhizonema sp. PD38, assembly GCA_029379285.1. Classification (GTDB taxonomy): domain Bacteria; phylum Cyanobacteriota; class Cyanobacteriia; order Cyanobacteriales; family Nostocaceae; genus Rhizonema. The sequence goes on along the minus strand of JAQYWP010001222.1, from coordinate 1,826 downwards.
GTATCTTTAGCTAGATAAGTTTTACCAAATCCTCCACTACCTAAAGTTTCAGTAATCTTGTAGCGTTGGTTTAGTAAAGTACCTTGTTGAAGGAGAGGAATTGCTGTTGTCGCCTGATGAACTGTATTTCCACCCTCCCTCAAAAGCGCTTGCAATAAAGCTATAGTTTTTTCTTGTTCTTGAACTTGACTCGCTATTTTTTCACGTTCTTGCTTAGTTTGCCATGTATTATATCCAAATACACTCCCGAGCGCAACTATTAATCCTAGAGATGGAGATACTACCGGAATCCAGCCTGCGTGGGTGAAGATGACAAAGTTGGCTGTTAATAACAAACATAGAGAGACTCCACCTGCAAGTGTCAAGTAAAGTGGATGTTGAATCCGCCATGCGAGAACACCTCCGGCTAAGCTCCATATCCAGATCCAGAGAACTTTACCCCAGTCAGGGAAAAACCAAAACAGAGGTTGTTTGTTGACGACAGCACTGAGAATTTGACTAGCCATTTGAGCTTGCAAGACAACTCCAGGCATTTTTTGGTTATCCTGCTGACTGGCACTATAAGGTGTGTTAAAAACATCTTTAATACTGGGTGCAGTTGAGCCAATGAAGACGATTTTGTCTTTTACCCAAGCTGGATCGATTTTATTTTCCAGCACGTCGGTTACATTAACCTGTCGAACAGCTTGGTGAGCAGAGCGGTAATTCAGCAGGATTTGGAAACCATGTGCATCTACTTTTCCATAACTTCCAGAGTCACTCTGTAGCGGTTTAAATATAGTAGAACCAATTTGAAATTCTCTCCGAGCAGAAGAAAATTTTGGTTGCACGTTTCCTAGGTAGTGCAGTACGACTTGTAAACTAAGAGAGTAAAAAGCTGTACAAGGTGAACCGGATTCAGGCTTGAGCAGCAGGAGATTTCGACGAACAATATCATCTGTGTCTGTGACGATATCACTAAATCCCACTTGCTCTGGTTCTATTCCCATAGGCGGTGGCGTAGGGGGATTAACAGAATCAGAATACTTACAGACAGAAATAATGCGATTGCTATGTTGTAAATGTTTCAATAGCTGATCATGACCCGGCTCGACTCGTAAGTCCCGAAAAATATCCAAACCGATCACTCGCGGTTGATATTGCTCTAGTTTGCTGAACAAACGGTTAAGCATTTTCCCAGATAATGGCCATTGCTGCAATTTTTGCAAATCTTTTTCACTGACTCCAACAACCAAGATGCGAGGATCTGCACTCAAATCGGTACGTAGAAGGAGCATCTGGTCAAAAACCTTCAATTCTATAGGTTCTAGCACTCCCAACCGCTGCATCCCGAATAGAAATACTGTGGCGATCGCACTCGCAATAACCGCTGGCTGTATCAGTATTCTCAAGTTTCTAAGCATATTCAGGTTGTTCACGCACCTCGTGCGTATTAACGCCGTGTATAAATAGAATACAGTCAGTAGCCATTGGAACACGTTCTCATAAATGGACAATGAATATATTATGTACGTAAAACAAGATTCAACAGAATCGGATGGATTTACAAGCTTTTTCGATAGTCAATCAATGCTTTTTTGTCATCCTCAGATAAATCAGTTCCATAAAGATGTTTCAGATTTAAAATAGATATTGGCAAAATCAACTTATGCGCTTTTGAGACAAATAAGTTGACATGAATAAACACAACTTTACATTGGGACAAAGTCTTCTGGATACAATATAGCTAGTACAGAATTTCACAAGTTCGTAGCGTTATTGTGTCCTTAAAAGCCTCGCCAGCAAACGGTTCAATTCGTCACGAATTTATGAAACGTTGTACTAAG
>JAQYWP010000222.1 GCA_029379285.1 Rhizonema sp. PD38 | reverse complement strand
GCTACAAGTTTATGCCGTTGTGCTACTGAAAACAGCGAGTCTTCCGAAAACATCCAGTGGTAAGATTCAGCGTTATGCTTGTCGGGAGGGTTTTTTGAATGGAAGTTTGGATGTCGTTGGAGATTGGACAGCGAATCTTCAACAAATAGACTTACTAGAACTCCAACAACAAGTAGAAGCCCTTTGGGAGGAAGTGCATTCTTCAGAAAAGTCTGAGTCCAATCTTGAACCGTTCAAACCAGCTTTTAGAGAAGAAGCGATCGTCACTTGGCTAGTTTCTCATCTCGCCCTGTCCCTGAAAATACCCCGAGATGAGATAGATATTCAGGAGCCTTTTGCTGCATACGGTCTAGATTCCTCGGTAGCGGTTAGCATGACTGGTGAATTGGCCCAATGGATTGGCTGTGAACTGGAACCCACTCTTTTTTGGGAGTACTCTAACATCCAAGCGCTTGCTCAGTACTTAGCAGAGGAAAGTCTGTTATTGCGATCAATAACCTCTCCAGCTAGTGTTTACGAAAATGTCGGAAGTGGAATTAATTAATAATAATCATTGAGGCGTTATGCTCGCTGAAAATATCCAAAAACTAAGGTCAGCCAAAGTCTTCAGATTCAATCCTTTTGACAAAGAGTTTCACGCTAATCCTTATCCAATTTACCATCGCCTCCGCTCCGAAGAACCTGTACACCGATACTTTGTTGGAGATGATTGGGTAATTACTCGCTATGCTGATGTGAAAGCAGTTTTGAGAAGTGGACGTATTTGCAGTCATGATCAACCAAAATTGCTCCAACAAAAGAACCAATATCTTCAAGATAAAGGGAAGAATCTGAATGCCCTTGCCTATACCAGCAGGCAACTTTTGTTTTACATGAATCCGCCAGATCACACCAGATTACGTGGGTTGGTAGTTAAAGCCTTTTCTCTTACAGTAGTGGAGCGTATGCGTCCGCGCATCCAGGCGATTGTGAATGATTTGCTGCAACAAGTTAGGCACAAGGGTACTATGGACATTATTGCCGATCTTGCCACTCCACTACCTGTGTTTGTGATTGGTAAGATGTTGGGAATACCGAATGAAGCTCAAGACCAGCTTCATGAGTGGTCTAATGTTTTGTCCCGAATCTTAGACTCGCTAGTGACACTAGAAGAATATGAAGTCCTCAATCAGGTTGTTGAAGAGTTTCAGAAGTATTTACAAGCTCTTGTTGCCGAAAGAGAAAAAGACCCACAAGACGATCTTATTAGTGCCTTGCTTGCAGCTAGAGAGCAAAGTGACAAATTAAGTAAAGAGGAACTATTAACAACTTGCATGTTGTTGTTTGCTACAGGTGAAGAAACAACAGTAAATACAATAGGCAATGGTGTGTTAGCATTACTACGTCACCCAGACCAAATGGAGAAGCTTACTCGGGAACCGACAATTATTCAAAGTGCTGTTGAGGAAATACTTCGCTACGATAGCCCAGTTCAGATGACATCTCGTGTTGCCATTGACAATTTAGAAATAGGTAACCAGACAATTCAAGCAAGCCAAAAGTTAATTCTTTGCCTGGGAGCAGCTAATCGAGATCCATCGCAGTTTGTTAACCCGGATCAGTTCAATATTAATCGATTTCAGAATAACCACCTTGCCTTTGGTGATGGTATTCACTATTGCTTGGGAGCTGCGCTAGCACGAACTCAGGCTCAAATTGCTATCAACACACTGCTACAAGAATTCCCTAATTTAAAGTTAGCTACAGACAAACTAGAGTGGCGAAACAACATAGCTTTACGAGGTTTAAAAACTCTCCCCGTAACTTTCACTTCTAAGTAAATTATCTTAACTGAGAATGAATAGAGAACCAATAGCCATCATTGGAATCGGATGTCGTTTTCCTAAAGCTAGTAGTCCAGAAGCTTTTTGGCATCTGCTACACAACAGTGTGGACGCTATTACAGAAATGCCTCCTTCTCGGTGGGACTTAGATCCAGACACTGAAAGATTAGATAAAACAAATACTTATTGGGGCGGTTTTCTAGAGCAAGTGGATGGCTTTGACCCCAATTTTTTTGGGATTTCTTCACGGGAAGCCGTCAGCATGGATCCCCAGCAGCGTCTGCTGCTAGAAGTTACGTGGGAAGCATTAGAAGATGCTGGGCAAATACCAAAGCATTTAGTAGGTACTACGCAAACAGGTGTGTTTATTGGAATCTCAACCCAAGATTTTTCTGTGTTGACATGGGGCAATTCCGATCCAGACATCTATATAACCACTGGGACTTCTCATTCCATAGCAGCTAACCGTATTTCCTATATATTTAATTTCACCGGACCAAGCGTAGCGTTTGATACGGCTTGCTCCTCTTCACTCGTTGCGGTTCACTATGCTTGTCTTAGCTTATGGAACCAAGAATCAACCCTTGCCGTGGCTGGAGGAGTTAATGTATTGTTATCGCCAAAAGCCACAGCCAACTTCGCTCTAGCAGGGTTTATGGCTTCTGACGGTCGCTGCAAAACCTTTGATGCTCGAGCAGATGGTTACGTTCGTGGCGAGGGGGCAGGTGTAGTCATTTTGAAGCCCCTATCGCAAGCTTTGGCTGAGGGCGATCGCATTTACGCTGTCATTAGGGGAAGCGCGATTAACCAGGATGGTCGTAGTAACGGACTTACCGCTCCAAATCCACAGGCACAGGAGGCTGTTGTGCGCTCTGCCTACCAACTCTCCGGGGTTTCACCAGGTCAGGTACAGTACATTGAAGCTCATGGTACAGGTACGAGTCTGGGAGATCCTATAGAAGTCAAAGCTCTGGGAAAGGTGCTATCGCAGGATCGCTTCCCTGGAAACTACTGTGCTATAGGTTCAGTTAAAACTAATATTGGACATCTAGAAGCTGCAGCCGGAATTGCCGGGTTGATTAAGGTAGCGTTGTCTCTCAAACATCGACAAATTCCACCAAGCCTGCATTTCCAACAGCCAAATCCTTATATTCCTTTTGATAAGCTACCGCTACGAGTTCAGCAAACTTTGGAGCCTTGGCCGCAAGGAAGTTCAGCATTAGCTGGGGTAAGTTCCTTTGGATTTGGCGGCACAAATGCTCATGTGGTTTTGGCAGAAGCACCACGAGAAAGTCAAAAGTTTGAAGCAATTGAACGTCCTTTGCATCTTCTAACCTTGTCAGCTAAAAGTGAGAATGCTCTGGGGGAACTGGCACAACGTTATCAGGAGTTTTTTTTGAACCATCCTGGAGTGTCGCTAGCAAATGTTTGTTTTACTGCTAACACGGGGCGAAGCTCCGGAGGAGCCACTTCGCTAACGCATTTTGACTACCGCCTCGCTGTTGTAGGTGAATCTACGGTACAGTTGCAAAAAGAACTATCTGCTTTTACTGTTAATCATAGTGTTCTTCTAAAAAGCAAAAAACGTCCAAAAGTTGCTTTTTTATTTACTGGACAAGGTTCGCAATATATTGGCATGGGACGCCAACTCTATGAAACTGCGCCTATCTTTCGGCAAACCTTAGACCGTTGTGATGAAATTTTACGTTCCTATCTAGACAAGTCACTGCTAACCGTTCTTTACTCTGAACCAGGAGAGACTGCGCTATTAAATCAGACCGCTCACACCCAACCCGTTTTATTTGCCATTGAATATGCACTTTTCCAGCTTTGGAAATCTTGGGGCGTCGTACCCTCTGCTGTAATGGGTCATAGTTTAGGAGAATACGTTGCTGCTTGTGTCGCGGGAGTCTTCAGCTTGGAAGATGGATTGAGGCTGATTGCCAAAAGAAGCCGCTTAATGCAGAGTTTACCGCTTGACGGAGAAATGGTCGTAGTGTTTGCAGCGTCAGATACTATACGGGCTATTACTGAAATCAGTAATGAAAAAGTAGCCGTTGCTGCCATAAATACACCTCAAAATACTGTAATTTCTGGAGAACAGCAGGCTGTTCGGTCAATTTGTCATGCCCTGGAAGCAAAGGGAATTAAGACAAAAACGCTACAGGTTTCCCACGCCTTCCACTCACCTTTGATGGAGCCAATGCTGGCAGAATTCCATCAAATTGCTGCTAGTGTTACTTATGCAGCTCCTCAAATTGACTTAATCTCCAATTTGACAGCAGAACGATTAACTAAAAAAGATATTACGCCTGAGTATTGGGGAAGACACTTACGTGAGTGTGTGCGGTTTGCTGACAGTTTAAAGACACTTCATGCTGATGGTTATGAGATATTTGTTGAGATTGGGTCAAAACCTACCTTATTGGGGATGGGGCGCAACTGTCTTCCAGAAGGAGTAGGTGTTTGGCTCCCTAGTCTGCGTCAAGGACAGGATGATTGGCAGCAAATGCTCCAAAGTTTAGGAAAATTATATACCTGTGGAGTACCTGTAGACTGGTCTGGTTTTAACAGTGGCTATGGGCAAGAGTTAATAAGTTTGCCAACCTATCCCTGGCAACGGCAACGCTACTGGATTGAAACTTCTGCACAAAGACATCAACAAGTAGATTCTTTATCTCGAGACAATATTCAAAATCCTATCAATAATTTGCTTGACTTGGGAAATACTGAGCAGTTAGCCCAGTTAGTGCAAAAGGCGGGGAATTTCTCACCTGAACAGATAAAATTATTACCCGAACTGTTATCAGTCTTAGTCAGGGAATACAAGCAACATTTAATACCAGATTTTATTCAAGATTTGTGCTATGAACTGATTTGGCGAGAGCAATGCAGTATACAGCAACACTCATTAGGAAAGGATATACTGAATCCAAGAGAAATTTGCGATCGCCTAGAGCCTCACGCACAGGAGTTTATGTCGCAGCATTATCAATTATATGGGTCCGTATTAATTCAACTGGAAGCTTTGAGTATTGCTTATGTAATCACAGCATTCCAAGAAATGGGATGGAACTTTCAGTTGGGGCAACACTTTTCTGTAGCAGAAATGGTACAGCAATTAGGTGTAGTCAGTCAAAAAGAGCGGCTAATGCATCGTCTGTTCGAGATGCTTGTAGAAGTTGAAATACTCCAGTGCAAGGGCGAACAATGGTATGTGGTAGAAGTGCCTCAGATACAGCACCCTCAGTCCCACTTAGGTGATCTTTTATCTAAATACCCTGATGCCAAAGTCGAACTCACCTTGTTGCATCGGTGTGGGTCAAATCTGGCACAAGTACTGCGGGGAGAATGTAATCCACTGGATTTACTATTTCCCGAAGGCGACTTAACTACAGCAGCCGGGCTGTATCAAGATTCACCAACGGCAAAAGTGGTGAACACCTTGATGCAACAGACCGTTTTATCAGTACTAAAACATTTACCACCAGGAAGTAAGCTGCGAGTCTTAGAAATTGGTGCTGGAACTGGGGGAACCACCTCTTACCTACTGCCATCCTTTAATGCTCAGCAGACAGAATATGTCTTTACTGACCTATCTCCTTTGTTCCTTGCTCAGGCGAAACAAAAGTTTCAAGATTTTTCCTTTGTCAATTATCATTTATTGGACATTGAAAAAGAGCCACAGTTGCAAGGATTTGAACATCATAGGTACGATTTAATTGTAGCAGCCAACGTGTTGCACGCTACCAAGGATTTGCGAGTAACCTTGGAGCATATACAAAAATTATTAACTCCTCAAGGGATGTTATTGCTGCTGGAAGGGACTCTTAAATCACGTCGGTTGGATTTAATTTTTGGACTCACAGATGGGTGGTGGCGCTTCAATGATTTGCAGTTGCGACCCAACTACCCATTGCTGACAACTAACAATTGGCAGAAGTTGTTGCATGACAGTAGCTTTAAAGATGTAGCAACAATTGTCCCAAGTTATCAAGGAATTGTATCTCAGCAAGCAGTAATTCTAGCTCAAGTAGCTAAACGAGAGGAAATCAAACCAGAACCAGGAAGTTGGTTAATTTTTGCTGACAATCAAGGTATTGGTCAGCAGTTAAGTGAACTGTTGCGCTCACAAAAACTTCGTTGTATCCTCGTCTTTCCTGGTACGGAGTATAAACAGATAGCAGAGCAAGAGTTCAACATCAACCCGGCTTTACCAGAAGACTTTCACCAACTGCTAGTTGAACGAGTAGCTACAGATAAAACTCCCTGGCGTGGAGTGGTTTATTTGTGGAGCTTAGACACAGTTTCGGCAGACGCCCTAACAGTAGCAGACTTAGAGGTTGCTTCGCAAACAGGATGTGGTGGTGTCTTGTCCCTAATCCAGTCTTTGATTAGTAAAGAATTATCTCCGCCTCCTACCTTGTGGCTAGTAACGCAAGGAACACAACGAGTAGGTGTAGAATCTACTCTTCAAGGAGTAGCCCAATCGCCTGTGTGGGGATTAGGAAAAGTAATTACAAATGAGCATCCAGAATTTAACTGTACTCTGGTAGATCTAGATCCTGTAGAAAATAACAATGCACAAGCCCTATTTGCAGAAATTTGTTCACCCAAGCTAAGTGGTGATGAAACTCATATAGCTTTTCGCAATGGGCAACGGTACGTTAACCGATTAGTACGCAGCAATAAAATTGATAAAAAATCTCTGCACTTGAAAGCCGATGTCACCTATTTAATTACTGGTGGTCTTGGTGGGATTGGTTTACTAGTAGCGCAATGGATGGTAGAACATGGAGCAAAGCACTTAGTTCTAGTAGGGCGTAGCAAACCTGACGAAGCGGCTACAGCAACCCTGAGGGCACTTGAAGAGACTGGAACTCAGGTTGTAGTAGTCCAAACTGATGTATCCGTAGAAGAGCAAGTGACTTCTTTACTCACTCAAATCAAAACATCTGTACCGCCGTTGCGAGGCGTTATTCATGCTGCAGGTATCTATGAAGCTCGCTTGTTACAAGAACATCAATGGGAAAAGTTTACTAAAGTTTTTGCACCCAAGGTGAGCGGTGCATGGAATTTACATAGCCTAACCAAAGATATACCTTTGGACTTTTTTATACTTTTCTCTTCAGTTGCCTCTATATTTAGTTTTTCCGATAGTTTTTCAGGGTTAGGTAGTTATGCTGCGGCAAACACCTTTTTAGATTCTCTGGCACATCATCGAAAGTTACTAGGTTTACCAGGGCTAAGTATCAACTGGGGATGGTGGTCAAATGTAGGTATGACAGACATTGTTGATAACAGGAGGGGGTTTGCCCAGTTGATAGCTCAAGGAGTAGAGCCGATCAAATCGCAGCAGATGTTAGAAATTTTTGAACAACTAGTACAAGAAGATAGCCCTCAAGTCGGAGTCATACACATTAACTGGTCGAAGTTTCTTGAGCAATTTCGATTGGGTGGGTACCCTACTCTCATCACTGAATTAGTGCCAAAAGTCCAGAAACTAGAGTTATCTGAGCAAAAGGCAACTCAACTGCCTCAAATTTTAGACCAATTAAAGACAGCCTCAACAGAGAAACGTCAATCACTGTTAATTATTTATCTTCAAGAGCAGATTGCCAAAGCTCTAGGAATGAGCGCATTAGGGCTAAATATTGATGACCCTTTGAACCAAATGGGACTTGATTCCCTGATGGTGATCGAACTTAGAAATCGTCTTAGAACAGAGTTAGGAGTGGACATCTCAGTCGCAAAATTCTTGGATGGTTTGAGTGTTGTTAGTTTAACAAAACTGGTGAGTGAGCAACTTTCCCTTGTTAATTCAATTTCAAAGGCATTTGTTGCACCCACAAATACATCTAGTAAGAACAGCAGGATTAGAGGTGAGTTATGAATTTAGTAGAGTTCTACCAAAATCTTTTGGCAATAGGGATAGAATTATGGGTTGATGGTGACAAACTGTGCTATGAAGCTCCCGAAGATGTATTAACCTCCGAGTTATTGACGGAAATTAAGCAATACAAGGAAGAAATTATTCACCTGCTGCAAAAACGTACTGACACTGTAAGAACTGACACTCTTTCCCATAGGCAAAAAGCACTTTGGTTCTTATACCAACTAGCACCTGATAGTGCTGCTTACAACGTTGCATATCCAGCACGCTTAGTGTCGAATGTAGACATTCCCGCATTGCGACAGGCAGCTCAAGCTTTAATTGAGCGCCATCCAGTTCTCAGAACTACCTACACCGCACAGCAAGGTGTACCAGTGCAAACGATTCAAGAGAATCCTGAAGTCTGCTTTAGTGTGCTTGAAGCTGTTAATTGGAGTCAAGATGACTTCCACAACTGGCTCATTAGTGAAAGCGATCGCCCTTTTGACCTGAGCAACGGACCTGTACTACGCTTTAATTTGTTGATCAAAAACATCTTAACAGATGCATCGGTTGTAAAGGAAGTGATTCTGCTAATGACAGCACACCACATTGTGGTGGATTTCTGGTCTTTAGAATTGCTTGTTAGTGAACTTAGGGTGTTTTATAAAGCTTTCAAGACAGGTCAAGAGGTAGCATTCCCACCTCAAAATCAGCAATACTCATATTACGTGTGGTGGGAAAACCAAATGTTAGCAAGTCAACAAGGAGAGCGACTGTGGAACTACTGGCGCGATCAGTTATCTGGGGAGTTGCCGATCTTGAATTTGCCAACAGATCGACCTAGACCACCAGTACAGACTTATAAGGGTGCTTCCTACTCTTTCATTCTGGAAGAAGAACTGACACACAAGCTTTTGAAACTAGCACTAGCAGAAGGTGTAACCCTTTATACACTTCTGTTGGCAGCATTCCAAGTACTATTACTACGTTACACAAATCAAGCAGATATCCTAATTGGCTCTCCAATGGCTGGTCGCAGCCTGACTGAATTTGAAAAGATTGTTGGTTACTTTACTAATTCCGTTGTTTTCCGAGCGGATCTGTCTGGCAATCCTACGTTTCGAGAGTTGCTTTGTCAAGTGCGTTCTTGTGTATTAGGTGCGCTAGAACATCAAGACTATCCTTTTCCCCTGTTGGTCGAGCGACTGCAACCGTTACGCGACCCAAGCCGTTCACCACTTTATCAAGTAGCGTTCGTCTGGGATCGTTACCACCAGAATGAGGGACAAGTATCACTTATGGATAGTGATGGGTTAATTGTGGAGTCTATAACTCCAGAGTCAAAAGGGGCTCCTTTTGATTTAGATTTGACCATTTTTGATGTCACAGGACCGCTTAAAGGTATCTGGAGATATAACACTGATTTGTTTGATGCGGACACGATTGAGCGGATGGCAGGTCATTTTCAGACATTGCTGACGGGAATTGTGGCTAATCCGATAGAGCCAATTTCCGCCCTTCCCCTGCTGACAAAAATCGAGCAACAGCAGTTATTAGTTGAGTGGAACGATACTCAAGCTGAGTATTCTCGTAATAAGTGTATTCATCAGTTGTTTGAGGAGCAGGTAGAACGCACACCGGATGCTGTGACAGTAGTGTATGAAAATCAACAACTGACCTACCAGCAGTTGAATTATCGTGCGAATCAATTGGCACATTACCTGCGCTCCTTAGGTGTAGGACCGGAGGTACTGGTGGGTATTTGTGTGGAGCGCTCACTCGAGATGGTGGTGGGACTACTTGGCATTCTCAAGGCAGGTGGTGCTTATGTGCCACTTGACCCTCAGTATCCTACTGAACGTAAAGAATTTATCCTAGCAGATACTCAAACACCTATACTGCTGACTCAGCAACATTTTGCAACAAACTTACCAACAAATGGCATCAAAGTCATTTGCCTAGATGCTGATTGGGAAGTTATCGCGACTCAGCAGATATGTAACCTGTTCAGTGAGACAACTGCTCTGAATTTGGCTTACGTCATTTATACTTCTGGTTCTACAGGCAAACCCAAGGGTACGTTAATTCCCCATCAAGGGCTGGTTAACTACCTCATCTGGTGTACTCAGGCGTATGAGGTTGAGCTTGGAGCAGGAACGCTCGTTCACTCTCCTCTAGGGTTTGACCTGACAATTACTAGCCTCTTCTCACCTTTGCTAGTGGGCAAGAGAGTAGAAATTCTCCCAGAAGCTCAAGACAATGATGCTCTGAGTCATTCTCTAAGTCATCACTCCCATTTAAGCTTGGTTAAAATTACACCTGCTCACCTAGAGTTGCTCAATCAGCAATTATCACCAAAAGAAGCAGCAAGTCGAACCAAAGCATTGATCATTGGTGGCGAGAATCTGTTAGCAGAAAATATTGCTTTCTGGCAAGAATTTGCTCCTGAAACAATACTGGTCAATGAATACGGACCAACAGAGACAGTGGTGGGTTGTTGTATTTACCAAGTGCCAACAGGACAACATCTTTCCGGTTCAGTTCCCATCGGTCGGGCGATCGCCAACACGCAAGTATACATCCTAGACAGCAATCTGCAACCAGTGCCAAT
>JAQYWP010001221.1 GCA_029379285.1 Rhizonema sp. PD38 | reverse complement strand
CTGTTGAACGAGTTCCTCACGTATCTCTTCTAAAGCTTGTAAATCCTCTGTTGAGTGATAGTTGTCGATTTGGGCGATCGCCGCTTCCACTTGCTCTAAATACTCAATTTCCGCCTTAACTTCTGCAAGTAGGGGCTCTACAGCAGTGCGAGCACGTTTAAGTTTCTGGTGCTGCTTATAAAGACGTTGAGCATTTTGCACAGCATTTTTATCAGGTTCTAAAGCGATCGCCACAGGCAAGCCAGTCTCAAAGTCAGGAAAAGTCATTTCCTTCATTCCGGGTAGCCAATCTTGCAGGTACGCCATCAACAAATCAGCCTTTTGTCGATACTCATCTGCTCGATCTGACTGCTGCAAGCGTTGATCAAAAGTCGTTGCCTTAGTTCGCAATTTTTCTAAAAAATTATTCAGCTTCTGACTCAGCTGATGCCGTAGTTGAGAAAAAGTTTGTTGATTGAGCTTATCAGTATAGTAACGGTTGAGTAACTCTTGGATATTCTTAGCTGGTTTCAGATTACCCCAATTCAGTACGGTGTAGCCTTCCGTTATCCAAGCAGGGTCAAAAATACATTCTTCTAAAGCTTGTAGCCATTTTTGCCAGTAATGAAACAAAATGCTCCAGTCATCTGGGTTGAGGGCATCGGTTGTGATTTCTGGATCTAGATTTGCCGCCAGTAGCAGCGATTGTACCAGTGACGGAGAAACACCGCGATAACTTTTCAGTAACTGACGCTTAAAAGCTCCCGGTACCAAACTGACTCTTTCAACCCACCGTTCTGGTGATTCGCCAATACTTGGAACGACACCAGTGAGACTGGGTGGTTTTTCATAAGGTTGTCCCGTCAGAATCGGACGAACACTGGATTGTTGTTGGTTGACTTGGTGAGCTACTGTAATAATTATATTTTCTGCATCAGTAAGAATAACATTGCTGTATTTACCCATAATTTCGACATACAGGTGATACAGTGCGCTTTCTCCCGGACGACGGGCAAATTGCAAATCAACTGCACGTTCCCAAGGTGCGATCACCTCAATTCCCACCAATGCCAAACTCCCTAACTGATGTAGCAATTGTTGGCTAAAGGTGAAAGTGTCTGGTGTTCTTGGTGGTGGATCGCCAATACAAATGTGAGCTGCTTGAGGATGCCAAGAAATTTCCAGCCAATCCCGCTTTTTTAAGGTACGTAGTGCTATGGAAATCGTATGGCGATCGCGTTGATAAACCTGCTCTAACCGCGCTGGTAGCCAGCCTGTGCGTATTTCGCTACAAGCAGCAAAGAGCGTTGTGAAGTCAACTGTTTGCACATTGATAGTTCCTGTTGTCTGCCAATAATGATGCGCGTTAGTTCATTCATACACTTCCATATACTAGAAGTATTAAGTTAGAACAAGCCCATTAGCTCTATTTTATCAGTTCTCTCTTGCAAGGCGGAGGTCAAAAAAAGGGTATGTTTTTATACTTTAATCCCACAGTGAGAGGAGCTTACAAAGGTAACTATTTTGTATTTGGTCATTTTTAGACGATTTCAGGTGAGGCTGAAATCCTGAAACGACCAACCCACGTTAATAAGTTGAGAATTTTCTCAACTTAGACATTCTAAAAAACCTACTTTAGAAAGAGCGAGACGAGAGGGGGGAGAAGAAATTGCATTACTTACTCCCGAACCACCATACATGAATACCGAAGTAAAAAACCGTCTTGGCTGACGCCACATCTAATACCGTTTCACTTTAAAGTTGATACATTTAGGCTTGCAGTTCTTAGACAGGGGTGATCTGGGGAAGCAGGGGGAGTGAATTGTATCAGAATTTTCGTGAAATGGTATAACCACGAACAAAGCAACGTCTCGCACTCTTTAGACGCTCTTGTCAGCTAAGTTTTGCGCTCAAGAATATAAGTATTTTCACGCTAACAATGGTGTATTTAAATACACTATTAGATGATGAAGAGAGTGATCGCCAAAAGTGGGACAAGCTCGTAGCCGATAAAACACAATAACTAAAATGCTTGAATAATCAGAAAATCCACGCATACTCTTGTTTTAAAAGCCCCAGTAGCTTCTCTTTCAATAGCGTCAGTAATCTCCAAAGTGCTTTAAGGAAGCGGAGTCAACGTCGATTCTCTACGTTTACCCAAATCTGCCTAGATTTAAATTAACGCTAGGAGTAATGCTTAGTTGGTATGCTTAAAAAGATTTTTTTCAAACTATACCTATGGAATTAGAATTTATTCCTGTTGAAGAGTTTTACTTTGCTCTTACCTTAGCTGTTCGGACAATGGAAGATGTCGAAAAACCAGGTTTAGTCGAACAAGTGCGTTCACGACTGCTAGTAGAATGCGGTCAACCCTCCACTGTTGCTTCGGCCAAACAGAATACGTTCAATTATGTATTTCGTGTCCAAGGCATAGACAACAGTCCAGCACCTGAAGTTATGGTGTCAGTTTCCGACTGGCAGGACAAACTGCGCTTAAGCAGCGATTATGGTTGGGTACTCGATCCAGAACGTAAAGCAATCCACACAGACAAGTTCAAGTTACGATCCCAGTTTTCCCAACAATTGCAGTCGTACCTGCAAAAATGGTTAAAAATTTCCCTTAGCTAATTAGTTAAGGGACAAAAAGAATTAAAAATTAAAAATCAAAAAAATGATTTTTAATTTTTAATCTTTCTCCTGAGTGGATCAATTTGTCGTTTGTGCAGCTAGCATCTGTTTCAGCTTTTCTAATTCATTTGCCCAACGG
>JAQYWP010001220.1 GCA_029379285.1 Rhizonema sp. PD38 | reverse complement strand
ACATTATACTATCGTCTAAATTACATAATTTGTCCAAGATACGTAGCCAAACTACAATTTTTCGCAAAAGTCTAGTTTATTAATAAAAAATTAAACCAAAGCCGAGAAACCGGGTTTGGTGATAGCTATCATTTGGAACTCAAATAAGATTGCTATAGTTTTAGGTATGATTAATTACGGGATTGCCATGAGGAAGCAGGATGAGTAATGCGCTCTCTATAGCCACTGTTACAGCAGTGATTAAAAACCTGCTAGAAAATGGTTTAGTAAGTGACGCTATAGCAGCAAGTGTTGGTGATGTACTTGTAACGGCGTTGCCACCAGATAGAATTCAAGTTGGAAGTGACGAGCGTGCACAAATCAACCTTTTTTTATATCATGTAACGCAAAATCGTAACGTGGATTGGGTATCTCAAGAATACCGTAGTCGTTATATTACCAGTAATACATACTCGACCAATCCACCCCTAGCTCTTGACCTACACTATGTATTAACGGCTTACGGTCCCAAGGATTTTCAAGCGGAGATTTTACTGGGGTATGCAATGCAAATGTTGCATAAATTACCTACTATTACATCTGAAACTATAGAAAATGCTTTGAAAAATGCAGCCGAGACAAGTACGTCTGGTGTATTTTCACAGGCTATTACAGGTTTGTCTGTATCTAATCTAGCTCTTAAAGTTGGGCAAATTAAAGTTAGTCCAGCATTCTTGAATATGGAAGAAACTTCCAGAATTTGGTCTGCTCTACAAACGAATTATCGCCCTTCGGCTACTTATCAAGTGTCAATGGTTTTGATAGAGAGTGATAGTAACCATAAATCTGAGGTTCTTGACTTAATGTTCACTGAACCAAGTATCGAACAAGTGACGACGCTTTCCACACAAGCAGAAGCTCATATTACTGTAGGCAGTACACTATTAATTCGGGGTAAGCGACTACGCGGTGATCTCACCAAAGTTCGATTAAGTAATATAGATAAATTATTTACACCTTTCGACGTTCAAGACAGGCAAGTAAGTCTACAAGTACCTCCATTACGCGCAGGTGTACAGACTGTACAAATTATACACGAAACGATGAGAAGTACAGAGCAATATAATCTCGTCGAATCAAACGTTATGCCATTTGTGCTACATCCAAAAATTACCGTAGAAACGTTACATGAGACGTCTGTACAAGGTAATAATGGAGATTTACGCTCAATAGACGTTAGCGTTAAATTTAGTCCAAAAGTTGGTAAAGACCAAAGATTTATATTACAACTCAATCGAATATCAAATAATGAGGCGATCGCTTACTCTTTATTAGTCCCAGCACAAACGGAAGATAGCGACACTATCACAGTACCTCTTAAAAACGTCAAACCAGGAGAGTACTTAGTGCGGGTAAAGGTAGATGGAGCAGAGAGTGCATTGTATAAAAACCAAAGTGGGGAATATGACTCACCACGAATCACAATTAAATAATGTAGGGTGCATGACGCTACGAAAAAATAGTCTCCCCTACATTACAGTTTACAGCGTCACGCACCAAAAACAAATTTGTAATTACGTTTCTTCCTGTTGATCACCACCGCCACCACCGAATAAGCCACCTAACATACCGCCAACCGGACCTAACATACCGCCAAGCATTCCACCAATACCTCCACCACCATGTTTGTGACCGCCGCCACCGCCCATCAATCCTCCCAAGCCTCCCAAAGCTCTTAACCCACCCATTAACAAGGGTAAGAAACACTGAACAGGTTCGGTACTATTCTGGATTGGCGGGATAGTCTTGAAGCTACTAGTTGCGCCAGGAACTTGCACCTGCTCACCTTTTGCAGCCCTTGCTCCAATTTGGTCGGCTTCTGTTTCTAAACTGGGGTCAGCATTGATGGGGGCACCTTTACTTTGGTGTGGTACAGCTACTCTTCCGGCTCTTTGTTGTACGACATGCGTAAGTTCATGTCCTAACAGTGCTTGTCCTGAAGAACTTTGCGGGTTATATTGTCCAGGAGCAAAGTGAACATTGCTACCTTGGGTAAACGCTAAAGCGCCCATTGATTTAGCTTGATGGCTGTCTGTATGGATACTGACATCGCCGAAACTTGTTCCAAACGAATTTTCCATTTTTGACCTAACTGGTGCAGGCATAGAACCACGAGAACCAGAGGATAAATTCTGACTAGTTTGGTTTTGTTTTGAAGATGGAGCAGATTCTGATTTCATTTGGCTGATACTATGACCAAAGCGCTTTGCCTGCTTTAATTGAGTATTTAAGTCTGACTGCTGAGTATCTGACTTGTTTTGCACGGCAAACCCACGACCCTCTAATTGATGATCCGGGGTTGCAGTGTTTGTTGAGGTAGACTTTTTCTGAAGAAGCTGTTGAGTACTCATTGTTTTTTTGGTATAATATTGAACAATGAACAAATAAATAAATATTAATTGTTCGTATTGAGCACTGAAGTGCTTAATAATAAGGTGACGCGCATCTAAATTTGAGAATTTAGAGCCTGAAACCCTTTGCTGCCTTAGACTGTCCTCCAAAACTAGATACCGAGCAACTTATAAGCGATAAATCACTTACTACAAACCATCCAAAACTACAGACATGAAATTACAATTATAATAGCGATACTCATAATTGTAGCTCAATTGATTTATTGAAAATCCTGCGAAAAATTAGACTTTAGTCTAATCTTTTATGTTGACTTACTTAATAATATATATTTAAGCGCCATTAAACCCCTAAAC
>JAQYWP010001219.1 GCA_029379285.1 Rhizonema sp. PD38 | reverse complement strand
GATAAATTATGGGTAATGATTATTGAGTCGAAAAAAGCTTCATTTTCTATTGAAGAAGGACTTGCACAAATTCTGGCTTATATGTTAGGTAGTCCGGTTTCAGAACAACCTTGTTTTGGTCTAATTGCTACAGGTAGTGAGTTTACTTTCGTTAAATTAGTTAAAGAAAATTCACCCCGTTACGCTTTGTCTAAAGGATTTTTAATGCGTAATCCAGGTAATGAATTATATGATGTGCTTCGCATTTTTAAGAGTTTGATACAAATAGCGATCGCTTAAATTTATGCTCTTTCAAATCATATTACTAATGCACATATTACCTCAAAACAGGTATGTGCCGACAGAAAACTGCCATCACCAACTTTGAGAACGAGGCAGAACGGCTTTCTGTACTAGGGTAAAAAGATAGCACACCTGTCGTCGTTCGTCAAGAATTACAGCAGTGGCGATGCCGAAAGACAAGGCTTAAGCCGTATCTCAACTCCAAGCTCTGGAATCCATTCCTAGTAACATTTTGTCCGCATAATATTAACTTAAGTAGCAAGTTTCCTCAATAACTAAAACTCATATCCCCTTGCTACCCAATAATGCCAGTCAGCTATAGCTTCTGCTGTTTCCTCGTCAATATTAATAGGGTTAATATCAGATAGACGTGCGCAAAAAATATCGTCAACAGTTCCCTCTTGGTATCGCACTTCTACAAACATATCGTGCGAGCAATCATCCTCTGGTGACATTTCTATTACCTCAACATCCCTTCCTTGGGGACGCTTACGGCTAATCCACTTTGCTTGGAAGGGGAAATGAAGTCTGTCATCAAGGTAGTAGTACCATCCCATTGCACGTTCGTCTTCGTTGTATGCATCGACAACGGCTTCCATGTCAATGCGTTCTTCTCGGTTTTCGTCTCGTTCTACTGTGGACATAGACTTGTTTAGGTTGAGGTTTTTGGCAACTATAAATTTTACTCTAAATGTGTATCAGGCTATGAATATGCTAAAATACATCAGTTTCAAGAAATCGCCAATTCTTTATTGCAATTTAAGATATATATGCTATACTGAAAAAGCCATGAAAAAGCCGAAATTGCTATTCATTACGCTGCACCTTGAAAAGTAAAAATATGGGGTTGTGTAGGCAAGTGATTAGCATATATTGTGAACTTCCTCCTACGCGTAAAATTTTTGAGGAAGATAGGTATTCTTGGTTTCTCGCCTCGCCGAGAGTGGGCTTGGTAGTTTTGCTCACTAGAAAACGCGTAACTGGGAAAAATTTTGAGTACTAGAAGCGAAATTCTGGGGTAACCGGGAGCTACTACCGTATTGCTTGTGATCGGTGTGAGTACTTCACCGCCACCATCGCCCTACATCTTGGATGGCGGTTTCAAGTTCGGTGAGTGCTTCTTTTCCACCTAACTTAAAAAGTACTGATACAAGATTTAACATCTCTTGGTAGAAATCTTTGCGTTTCAAAGTATATAATAGTTTGAGAATCTCTTGCCACTGAGAGAAAATCTTATTTAGAGGTCTTTTAATTAGAATTACAGTACTTAATACCGAAAGTACTTGAAGGCGATATTTTTCATTCTGAATTTGACGTGCTGCTTCTAATGCTTCAGGGTACAAATTTTCAGAGAATTTTGCAGCTAAGGCAGAAAGAATTTCAGCGCGATATCTTCCATCTTGAATTTGACGTGCTGCTTCTAATGCTTTTTGCAAGGCTTGCTGTTTTAAAGCTTCTGGTAAATAATCAGCTAATGCAATTAGGGAATTAGCTTTACTCTCTAAATCTTGCTTTTGCAAAGCATAAGCCAATCCTTGCTCAGGATACCAAAACTTATTCTTCACCAACACAACTATTAATTCGGTTGGTATATTCGCGGCTAAACTATTTAAAGAAGCGATAATCAATACATAGCGACACTGTAAACCCACAACTTGTGAAATATTTTTCTTCTCCCAATCAGTTTCTGCTAGTTCCAAAGCACTTGCAACATCAGTTAAATAACCTGCTATTTGTCCAAATCTTTCCCTGACTTCATACCAACCATTATTCCCACTCGCTGACTCTTCCCGCAATAGCTGGTGAATTTCTTCTACCTTACCCGCTTTTTCTAAATGCCAAACTAAATGCTGATGGATATAACCGTCATCAGGTAAAGTATGCCAGAGATTATTTTCCGTCTGTTGCTGATATCTTTCAACTAATTGAGTATGAGCATTTTCCAGCTTAATCCCCAATCCAACCAAATCACCTTGACGCTTCGGTTTCTGGGGTGTAGTTAATAAATTTCTTGCTAAATCGTGGAATAAGTCATGTAAACGATAAGTTTGTGTCTCATCAGCAAGAGAAACACCAGATAATAACAACGCTTGACTTCGCAGATATTGCAAAGTCTCCTCTGCATCCCGTTCATCCATATCCCAAAGTGTCGCTGTCATCTTTGGGGTTGTACCATTCGGCGGACAAAGGTATGTAAAATGTTGATCTAGGCGACCACGTAGACTTAGAGATAAAGGGCTATTGTTCCAAGCTATTTGCTGTACTGCAGCTAATTTTGTTGTTTTCTGATCCCAAAATCGTAGAGTCTTTGAAGGTTTCGCTATCGACGGATGGGCTAATGCTGTTAACGATATTACAAGCGAAACAAGAAGCGATAATCTCATCTTCAGGCTCCTTTGCTTAGTCTATTTCTGAAAATAATTCTCCCATAACTCAGTTATTTAACTCTCTCTAAATCCGTCTAAAGA
>JAQYWP010001218.1 GCA_029379285.1 Rhizonema sp. PD38 | reverse complement strand
ATTTTAACTGCTTTATTAACTAAAATCATCTCAGTTAAGTCACACCATATATATGTGTTTATGTCAACCTCTAGCTCTCCAAATTTTAATGCGTTTGCCCTGGGGATGAAGTAAACAACATTTAGCCCAGATTTTTCAAACAGGCGGTAAGACTTTCTGGTATTTTTGTCATTAGGCTTCCCGTATCCTCAAATTCTGCAATCCGCTGACCCATGAATACAACAGCTTCAAGATTTGATTCTTGAGCGGCATCAATAAATAGTTTTACATTTTCTGGCATACCCCGCATAATTGGATAACAGTAGTAGACCTTTTTGACACCAATTAAAGCATTTTTTAATTGATTATAGTTATTAAATTCTCCAATTGCTATTTCGGCACCGAGTTGCTCTAACTCCCTTGCTTTCTGATTTCTAGAGCGGACAAATATTTTTACAGGATATCCTGACTTTAATAATTCGACAGTTGCAGCGTAGCCTGTCTTGCCTGTCGCAAGAGTAATTAAAATCTTCTCTTTCATGATGATTTTCCTTTATGGTTGGGTTGATTAGACATCTCCAGAAATTAGGTATCAGCCCAATTTACACAATGCTTGTAGATTCATTTTCGGAGATATCTATCTTTATCGATTGGCTTGAATTCGGCTTTATGTTTTTCGACAAATTGCGCCACAGTCAGAGGTGTAATACTGCCTATGCGCTGCATTGCTTTTAGCTTCTCGCCGCGCCGAAATTTGCGACATATTGACGATAGCTTTGACTCCCGCTTCACGTGCGCCTTGCGCGAAATAGGCGGTCGCTTCCACCAATCCAGGTTCTATCGGGTAACAAAAATAAGCAGTGTCGATATTTTTTGGCGCATCACTTATGGCATAAAAATCAAGCAAATTACCCGCAACGATCTCAGCGCCCATTGCCTTCATGCGCTCGGAACGATGATCAATTTTATGCATGAAGGCACGCACATAGTGACCGCATTCGATAAGTAGAGGCACCGTGTATGCACTCGTTTTGCCTGTAGCGCCTGTTACCAAGATATGCTTTTTCAACATGATTATCTCCGCTTACATTCGCCTTGTAAAACCAAGTGCGTTCGGTTATGATGATAAATATAATCTATTTATAAATTACATCTATCATCTATAGCCGTCAAGTGATTTTTTTAAGGGTTGAAAGTTTTATGAAAGTAACTAAGGAAAAAGCTGCCGAGCATCGTGCGAATGTGGTTCAGGCGGCGAGCAAGCTGTTTCGGGAGCATGGGTTTAATGGCATCAATATCGCCGAATTAACTGCCGCCGCTTGTCTGACACATGGCGGGTTCTATCGCCAATTTGACTCAAAAGAAGAGCTATTTGCTGAAGCTACAGAAGCAGCACTAGTAGAAGTTATCGCACTTTTTACACAGATCACTTCTAATGCAAACGGCATGGGGCATTTTGCTAAAGGTTATTTAGCTGATGAAAATATCCACTTTTGCCCTGTCGTAAACTTAGGTGCCGATGTAAGTCGTCAAGAGCCTGAGATTCAGGAGCGTTTTGCTTCCGGTCTACGCCAGCTTCTTGCCGTCAGAGGTTCTGCAATGTCTTCTGATGCGTGGAATAAGTATACCGCCGCGTTTGCAACACTTTTTGGCACGCTCCTAATGGCCAAAGCGGTACGTCTTGCTGATAAAACTTTAGCTGATGCCATCACCAATGCAGGACTTGAGCAATTTGAAACGGTTCAAGAACCTGGAAAAACAGAGGTGCCTGCAAGCTCCAATGGTTCTCTATTTTAAATACTTTTATTAAATTTATTTCCTCTCTAATAAGGAGTAGGTGAAATTTTAACTCTCGATATGGCGGTAGATGATTTTCACAAAAAGATGAAAAACTTCAACCAGTGTCGAGAAAATGCTGCGATAATACCTGATCGCGTCAACAATTGTCACATTTTTACTATGTTTGTGCGGGCATTCTCGCAAGTGATTTAAAGATTCTCAATATGTGCTATTTCTATACTTGTAGCTTTAGCATACAGCCACGGCAAACGCAACATTTGCTTCTGATTCATCCACGAACACCAACTTGTTCATGTTAAATGAATAGATACTCCCTTCCCGGTGTAAGATTACCTATCTCTTTGATCTTCAAACTTGGCTTCCTTGGCGCGGGCAGGTGCTTCAAGTCGAGCCAGCGCCGTGCGGTGAGTCCAGCGCTGGCTCACCAACGCACTGCCCAAGTCTATTGCGGTTTATTTTATCGGTATTCTTCTAGCGGTAAGGGAGTAATTTCCTCAATATCATGTCTTAGTTTTTGTATTTTTTAGAGTTTTTTTTCTGGAGATAGAGATTTTTTTTTGCCTCAATTTCAGCTTCTGTAACATTCTTCCCATTGTAGCTCGGCTAACTTTAATCTGGGTTTGTGACTCAAATAGTCCACATAACTCTTCGAGAGTTGCATCGTCGTTATCTGTTACGAGTTTTTTTAATATTTCTGATTGCTTAGCATTGATTTTCGCCTTTTGACCACCTCCGTGTGGTAATGGTTCAATTCTACCTAAATCTTGATAACGATTGATCAATGTTTGAACAAAGCTCAGGCTAACATCAAATTTAAGCGCAAGTTCTCGATATGAGCCTTCTGCGTTCAGATAAGAGTTAATAATTTTTCGACGTAGGTCATTTGAGTATGCTTTCATCAAAAACACCTGGACATAGCAATTCTAAATTTATCATAGTGTAAGTCATAGAAGAGGCAGGGGGCATTCTAGCAG
>JAQYWP010001217.1 GCA_029379285.1 Rhizonema sp. PD38 | reverse complement strand
TTAAGTATCAAGATATCATAAACCAAAAGTCAAACACCAATACCACAATTGCTAATCTGAATAAAAATTACGAGTTGATTCAACTCTAGACCGAAATCTTCAATAATTTATGTGAAAATTCGCTATTTCTCATTAATTGGGCTGAAGCGATCACTGAGTATATATACAGTTTTCCTTTCTCCTAAATATTGAGTATCAAAACTTACTCATTAGTTCATCAAATACTACTTAGATTCTTGGAAAAATATACAATAAATTGCCAAATTTAAGTTATTTTCCATACTATCTTTATCAAATCTTTTTCGGATACTTCTTCCTATATAAACATCTTGCTAGGAGGTTACTTTTGTCAAAAAATCATGTTGTTACTCCCTTATTCTTTAGTTGTTTCTTTTATTCATTACATATTGAATATAATACGGTAACCAGGTAGAAAAAATCATCCCAAAGAAGGGTAAACTTAGCACTACACGTAGGAAGCAAAACGCATTTAGTTACCAGCGTTGTTGTTGCTGGGAAAAACCTCCGACTTACTGGTAAGGATTGCTACACAAATGCACTCACTACGGAGCTTGCTTACCGATTGAACATGGCAGAGTACGCACAGATGCGTACCTTGGATGTGTGGTACGCGCGGTTCAATGCCCAAATGTTAATGTTAATCGACCATGCTCCTGATGCTGAAACACAGCAAAACTGGTTACAAATGCGGAGACACTGCGCGAACGGCTAACTCGTTCGTCGTTAGATGTGGCGTTAGCCAAAGCGTCTTGGTGAACCAGTGTGCATGAGGTGAGACCAGTGCTGCGGGAGGGTTTCCCGCAGCAGGCATCTGGCGTTAGCGAAGCGGTAGCGAGGAACGAGCGTCACCCGAAGGGCGTTTTCCCACGCCCAGGCGACTGGTGTTAGCGACGTTAGCGAGTCTTCTCCCCTTGGGGAGAAGCAATCATGCGTAGCTTGCTTAGAGAGAAGGGGTACGAGCGTTAGCGGAGCGGTAGCGTCGGAACGAGCGTCAGGGCGGTTTTGTCTATCGATATTCTTAGGAGCGGTTCGGGAGTAAGAGCTATTTACTTTTGTTAAATTTCCTTGAAATTACTACCATTTTTTCTTGATTACTGTATATTCTAATCCCTAGAAGTCTTTGTTTTCCTGGTTAAACATTTCACTATGGAGCTAGTATTAGTCAAATTGGGAGGTTCCTTAATTACTAATAAGGATAAACCTTACACTGCTCGACCAGAAATAATGGCGCAACTAGTCGAGGAAGTGAGTCTAATCAGACATGAAAATCCTAATCTGAAATTGATTATAGGCAACGGAGCAGGTTCTTTCGCTCACCAATCAGCTAAGAAATACAACACAATTGATGGCTTTTTATCTGATGAAGAAAAAATTGGTTTCTGCTTCGTCCACCAAGATGCTTTAGATTTGAATCGAATACTAGCTAAAGTTTTTTTGCAAGCAAGTTTACCAGTCATAAGCTTGCCACCTCTGACTATGGTGGTTACTCACAACAAAAAACTATTTACGAGCGACTTCTGTACCGTAGAAAATAGCCTACAAGCAGGTTTAATTCCTTTAGTTTTTGGTGATGTTGTTTTAGACAAAGGCATTGGTGGTACTGTCCTCTCTACAGATACTTTGCTAGCTCTGCTAGCCAAATATTTCTATCTTCAACATAAATTTCAAGTTCGACTAGTCAATGCCGGGAATTATCCTGGTGTACGCGACAAAGATGGGCAAGTACTTTCTAATATTACTCCAACCAACTATTCTCAGATTAAAGTTGCCTTGGGCAAGAGTGAATCAGTAGATGTTACTGGCGGGATGGCTCAGAAAGTTGAAGAGTTTTTGGCTATATCTAGTTTAGGAATTGACTGCTGGATAATTGATGGGAATATCCCAGGAAATTTGGCTAAAGCAGTTTTAGGAGCGCCCACTCAAGGCACTTTAATTCGGGCAGTCTAACGAAAATAACTCACTACTTGGAAAATTATGCCCTGCTCGGAGAAAGGCGGCTATGCTGAGGGCAGAAGGTTTAAGAAAAATTTATACCCAAGAATTTAGTTTTCTGCATTGCACAAAAGGTTGCAAGCTTCCGAATTTATTAGATATCTCCAGTTCAAGACGTAGGGGCGATCGCATGCACGGCGTTCCCACTGGGTAAGGCGTTGGTTTTAGACTAAAAGCAGCTTTTAAACCGCAGCCTCGTCGCTCTGTGTGCATTGTACTCATTAATTCCCCCTGCTTTACAGATAGCGATGCAAATTTTATAAACACGAACATGATCAAGATCTGTTGTTACAGTGTTGCTTTACAAGAATGCGTCAGCCCATATACCTCAATACGTTTGAGTTAACCCTCTTTCGGGTTGAAATAGCTACTTTTCCTTGAATAAACTGTATTGTATAATACAGTCCTTCGAGAACTTGATTGAAGTTGCATCATAAATAAAGCTAATTAATCAACAGTAGAGGCAATGCCTACCTTTGTACTAGAATGGCATTGCCCTTTGATCTGTTTCCAGAGGAAGTGGTTGCGGCGATCCTCTCAAAGGCATTGTCGCCATTTATAAATACTGACTTTTCGTTTCTAGTTAGACTTGTACACAAATCAAATTGGACTTATTCATTCTAAGTTCGCTTTGAAATGTGGTATACCATCGCAAGAGCGTGAAACCCACTATATGTCAAAACTGAAACACCACTTGATAATACATACTATATTAAATTACATTGATAATATAGCAAAGA
>JAQYWP010000221.1 GCA_029379285.1 Rhizonema sp. PD38 | reverse complement strand
CGCAAAGTCTGCCGGGGGAAGCTTCCCCCGGCGAGCTTTGCACAGAAACATGAAACTACCGCAAACAATCCTGATTCATGCGCGAAGCTCGCCGGATGGAGTACTCCACCCGGCAGACTTCGCGGCTAGTAGACCAGTGAAACGCAATGAGCTTTATGCATTATATAAAAAGCTGGAATTAATCCCCCCAGATCGTGAAAGCTTTTCTTATTCAGCAATCATTGGCGCTATCGATTTTGAGAATTATTTTCTCATGACTCAAGAAATAATTGCTCAAACCTCTCGCACTGAAAAAGCTTGCGGCTTATGGCTACCAGGACGTTGGGGATGGAACTGCTCAAATCCTATACTTTTTGATCAGCTAATCCCGTGCAAAGGACAACAACTTTTTTGTCAGCCAGATGTAGAGGTTTTGTCTTTAGCAGAAAGTCTGCTCAGGGTGTCTTCTTTAAATAATTGTGCTAAAAAGTACGTAGGAGAATAGATCCAAAATTTTAAGTACGTCAAAAAGCCTTCTTCCCGACAGTTAGGTATAGGGGTCGCTTTTTACTTTTATCAGGTTAATCGTGTCTACTTGAACACAATTCAACACATTTAAAATCCATGGATATAATACCACAGACCGAAAGTCCTTTTGATCAAATCAAAAATATTGACGATCAAGGAAATGAATATTGGTTAGCTCGGCAATTACAGTCAGTGCTGGGATATAAACAGTGGCGTAGGTTTGAAGAGACCATCGAAAAAGCGCAAGCAGCTTGTATTAATACGTTAGGAGATGTAGATGATCACTTTTTGCCACTAGTGGCAAAAAGTACTGGTGGTAGACCTAGTAATGATTACAAGCTTTCAAGACATGCTTGTTATCTGACTGCAATGAATGGTGACCCACGAAAAACAGAAATAGCTGTAGCGCAAACATATTTTGCGGTTAAAACTCGCGAAGCTGAATTAGCGCGTGAAGCGATCCGGACAGAATCTTCCTTCCCCGGAGCTTCGCCACAAATGTTCGCGACAATAGCGCAGTTACGAAATCAAGTGCAAACGTTAGAGGCGAAAGTCGCATCTCTAATGTCATCTCAAGAAAGAATTTCAGAGCTTGAGCAAGCGATTAGACTCCTCAATCTTCACGACTCTACAACTCCACCAGGTTGGGACAAGAAGACGTGGGAAGAACTACCACCACAAGACAAACAACACTTTCGCTACTTATGGCGTCGGCGTAGATTCATGCCTTCTAATCAGGGTGAAATCAAGGCATTGTCGCCACAGAAATCTATCTATGAAATGAAAAGGCTACAGCATCAGGAGATGGTCGAAGTAATGGGCGAGATTTCCGTTGAAGAGAAACAAAGGCTAGACGCAATCAAAGAAGACATGCTGAATAGATTTTGGGCTTAGGGAGGTGAAAGTTAATGAAAAACTCTAAACTGACTGGACATCCTATCGTTGACGCGATCGCTTCTATTTCTTTTGCTGGGAATATTACCCCTCCGAGCTGGTTTCACCACATTGTTTACACAACAGCAAAAAGCTCGGTTACAAAATGTGACATGCTAGCTGTTCAAATTTTGAGCGATTTGGTTTTCTGGTACAGACCTTACGAGAAAAGGCACGAATTAACAGGAGAATCACTTGGATGGCGAAAAAAATTTGCGGAAGAACATTTGCGTCGCTCTCCTGACGCCCTTTCAAAAATTTTTAACACTTCTGTAAAGTGTGTTAGAGAATCTATCAAAGTACTTGTAAACTTAGGGCTGATAACGGTCATTCTTAAGCCAGTGAAGACAGTTTTTGGCGTATTCCCTAACGTAATGCACATTACGCTTATTCCAGAAAGAATAGCCCAGATAACACATCAAATGAGGGAAGGGGAAACGGCTGAAACCATTGAAAAATCCTTGTTACCCAAAAAGGACACTTGCAGTACTGAAGGTGTTACAAAGCAAGTTCTAAACAAGGAACATGCAGCAACGGAACAGGAAAGTTATCTATATATAGAGAATTCAATAAAGAATTCAACAGAGATTTCTCTCCCCTCTTTATCTCCCCAACCAGCAAATCAAGAAAAGAGAGAGAATCAATTTTTTGGATTTCAAATTCCAAAGGTTGAAGACTTGAAACTAGAATCGACCATTGACTCTTCTGTGCTGCCAACAAAAACAGAGGCTACGCAAAGCTCGCCGGACGCGAAATCTGCCGGAGAGAGTACTCTCCCCGGCGAGTTTCGCGGAAGATTCCGCCCGGCAGACTTTGCGCTAGAAATTGAAAGTCAATCTGTTGAGACAGTTTCCCTGGTGGCGAAGAATGAGAATAATTCTCAGGTTATTAAAAAGTACGATCCTTATTTCCCGTCACACCGCGCAACACCGAACGAAAATCGGCATGATTGGTTAAACGTTGATGACCCATGGGTGATTAGTGAAGGGCAGAACAGAGGAAAGTTAGTGCCTGAATTTCACGAAGCCGTGGCACAAAAATGGCTAGGAAGGAGTGGGGACAAATTTAAAGACATTCATGAAGCAAAAGCCGCAGTCCGACAAAATTTCAAGAAAGATCGCGACAATGTAGAAATTGAGTGGGAGTGGTATCACTCAAAGTTCATTCACAAGGCTGCCAATATCGAAACTAGAAGGCTAGCAGGTATCGACACCACTCTTGAAGAAATAGAAATCATGAAGCACGTAGCAGCAGCTCAGCCTGTAAACGAAACACACAGCGCTACTGTTGTCCGCTCGCCTGAACAAGTAGTATCTTCTGTTGCACCCTACACTCTATCAGCAGTGCTTGGAGCAGCCGTGGGGGTCACTGAATCGATAGAGGCATACACAAAGACGGCTAGACCAGAAGACGTGGATTTCTGGTCAAATCCAGAGGCGATCGCAACAGAGGCTTCTGCCACAGTTGGAGCAAGTCAATCTAGAGCAAGAGCTTTTGTTGAAAATCTAAAGGCAGCCAGACAAATTAAGGTAAAGCGGGTTGAAATCAAGGAAGAGACTTTTATTGATGCTCATACTCAAATGCTTGAAGATATGCGCAAACGACTTAAGTCTGGGATAGATACGATGCGACTTGAAGCGATCGCCTGGGTTGCGGATATTGATAACGGCTGTGAGTTGGTTGTAGAGAACGGAAAAGCAATCGATATCAAAGAGATAGATTTTTAAAATGGATAATAGAGTATTGAATCTTCCTGATGTCTATGACTATGAGAAGCACCCTGCTTCAGTAACAGAGTGCGATGGCGGTATATATCGTTCGGAATTGGAAGCTATTTGGGCAATCTTCTTTAAAAAAGTTGTTTATTCTTTGGAGTATGAGCCAGAAGAGAATCCTTTTTATGGTTGGTTACCTGAGTTCGCTGTAAGAGTAAGGGAAACCGATCCGCAAGCAGTGTGGTGTGAGGTAAAACCTTTATACTTTAAAATATTTCCTCGAGCGATCGCCGATAAAATTCTTAAAGCAGAGGGTGATAATGATAACGACCTCATCGTTGCAATCCTTGGAATAGAAGTTCCCGTATTGTTAGACAACTTACCTTCTCTGGGATGGATATCATTGAGGAAGCGCGGTGAAAAAAGAAAGTGGCATCCTTTCTCTGTTGGATGTGTTCATTCAATTTCATATCACTGGAAAGCTTCTGAACAGCTTGTGAAAGGGAGAAAGCTTAAGACGGTAAATGAAAGCCTTGTTCCGGCTTTTATGCCTGGAAAAGAAGATATTTCTGCAAAGCTCGCCGGACGGAAGATTCCGCCCGGCAGACTTTGCGCTACTCGTCGAATAAACCCTTTTGATTAGAGAAATGATTTGTCTCGACCGCCCTACTTTCACCTATTCTGGCTGCACCTATCAGATCAACGATGCCTACCGCGAGTTGGGTAAATCAATCATCACCATCGTTGACTTTTGCGTCTACAGACCGACCAAGCAAATACTGCCAGTTGTAAAAGACCAGAGCAATCGCATTTTCTTTACCCATTGGATTAATTTAAAACCCATTCCTTTGGGACAAATTGAAATTTTCGGGTTTGATGACGCCGACCCCGACGAGCCGCCTGAGCCATTTGAGTTAGATGATAGTCCTAAGCTAAGCAGATTAACGGCGAAGGATATCCCAGACAAAAACGAATGGCGATGCAAAAGCGGATTGCACCCTGTAAAACCCGTGATAGGAATGCTAAGCGAATATGTGGTGCGCTGTGACAATTTACCCGTTTGGGAGCAAATTAGGCTATGTCAGTTGAGGATTAAGGGGCAGCGCTCGCGTATCCGGGATTTGAAATTCAAAAAGCAGCCCAGTTCCGAAATTAAGAATTCGTTGCTTATCATTCTTGAAGAAAAGCAGAGGATCTGTAATCTTCTGAAATCAACCTCTTATTCTTCGTATCTTTTATCTTTAGAGAGATTTTTATAAAGAAAACAGCAAAAATGCTTACATTTGCACAAAAGTACATTGACAGTAACATTGCTACTGATGAGAGAATAATCCCGTAATAACCAAAAACGCCAAAATTCTTGCATCTACTTGGAGAGTTATATGTCTAAAAATTTTTTGGTACGGAAGTTTTTGAAAGCTAGTGGTGGTTTTTTTGCTAGCGTGTCAATAGCTGTAGGAACTCTATGCCCTATCGTCTTAACTCCTTCTCAAGTTTTGGCTGATACAACTTATGCAACAGATATCCCTGCTCAATTGCTTAGCGACATAAAAAATATAAATAGTCAAGGTATAAATCCTAAGTTTATTGTATTTACGCCCAGTGGAGGATATATAGGTATTTATGGTGATAATAATTATGTTTATAGTTCAAATAATGTTCCGTCTCAAATTCTTGATGCACTTGCCATTTTAAAGAAACAAAATTTAATTATTAGAAATATTGCGTTTACACCTTCTGGAGAATGGGTAATTATCTATGGTCATAATGGTATTTATAAGAGTGATAAATTTCCTCAAGATATCTACAATCTACTTTTGACTATAAATCAAAAACAATTATCTATCGATGCTGTTGCGTTTACGCCCAAAGGAGAGTGGATAATTATCTATAATATTGGTACAAATACTTATTGGAGCGCAGGTTTTCCCCAAGACGCTAAAGATCAAATTAATAGGTTATTTTCAATTGCTGACTTTATCACTAATATTGCATTTACTCCTAAAGGAGAATGGGTACTTATCTATGAAAACGGGAATGGTGCTTATCACAGTACCAATTTGCCCACAGACATTAAAAATGCAGTCAATACAGTATATAATGCGAGAAAAGTTTTTGTAAATATAGCATTTAGCCCAAGCAATGCTTGGGTGTTGGTCTATAAAAATTCCATTTTTAGTTAACAATAGGAAATAGATGTCATTAACGGTTTTAATAACTTAGTACACTTTTGAACGTTCACAAGTCCCCGAAACCCTGCCACAAGTTTTACCCCAAATAATCGCCAAAAGATTAAGCCATAAGTCTCCAGTACCACAGTCGTGTATTGGGGAAGCTTCCCCCGGCGAGCGTTGCTTCAGGATATTGGACTTTGAATCTATCAACCCAAGCACGTTGCTTTTTATTAAGCTGAGGTTTTTTATTTATCATGGGATAAAAAAGTCTGCACAGAGACTTTGGGTGTCCCTGTGCAGATGATTGGTTATCAAAACTAGATAGAAGCGTGAACTATTCCGCAGCAGGAGGAAGTGCTGGTACTTCTGGCTCCCCAGGAATCATTAATGGCTTGTTGGGTTCAAACGAATCCCAAACATACTGTTTTGTTGTTTGTTTGAAACCCAGGAAATATTCTTTCCAATTCTCCAAGCTCGGTACTTCATGTTCTGACACTTTGCACGCGAAGCTTTTCTGCTTCTCTCCTGCCTGTTCCCTATTTGTCTTAAAGCAGAACACGCCAAGGCTGTAGAACATGGAATTCTTCTGCTTGGCGGGAATACCATTGACAATGGCATGACAAATATTTAGTTGTCTGCAAAATTCCTGCCAATGAATTGCGAAGGATGCCTGGTTCGCCCCTTTAGCTTTGTAACTAAAGGGGATTTGGTGCATTGGCTGATTGCTCCCGTCCAACAGGAAGACTTGGTAATATTGGAGATTTCCAATATTTTCGTCCTCCCGCATCTCGCGAGCGTATCTTCCTAAAATTACAGTGTTATTCAATTCCTGCGACTGCTTTCTATCGAATCCCAGCACTGGGGTTTTCGGACATACCAGCATCCTTGGAGCCTTAACGAGAATTCCCTGTTCCTGCTCGCCGCTAGATTCAAACGTATAGGTAATGATTTGTTGATCGTCGAAGTTCAACCAACCAGCAGTTGCCATCTGCTCTACACCCACGAAATATCCGCAGGTGTCAGCAGATGTACCTCGCAGTGCTTGAATGCGCGGGAGCTTGGCATCGGGATCGATAAACTCTGTCGAACAGAACTCATCCTTTTGCTCAAGAGGTTCTTGAATTGCAGCAGTTTCCTGGGGTACGACGGGTTCTGGAATTGCGGTAGCTTCTGGTGCGGCGGTAGGTTCTTGGGCTTGGGATGCTGCGGTTTGTTTGTTTGCTTTCGTCATTGTTTTTAAAGAGGAAAGTGGTTGTAATATAAATCTTCAAAACTCAGAAGTTAATTGTGTTATTTTCATTGCTAGAGAAAGCTAGGATTTTAGGAATCGAATCCAGTTCTTTCCTTATTTGTTGCTGACGTTTTTCACACAAAACTCGATATATCTGCTGAAGGTTTTGGATGGTTTCAGTTAGTTTTTGCATACTATCTCCTCCGAAGCTGAGTGAGACAGTTTCGCCATCCTCAATGAAGCAGCATAGTTGGCGATCGCCCTCGCTACTGCTGTAATTTGTGATGTATGTCTTATCAGTAATTTTGGCTGTTAGTGAATGTGATATTTCCATGATTTTTGTTAATTGAAATGATGCAACTAGTTGTTTTTAGTTTGGAGTTATTGCGACGTTTGAGGTGCGCGAACATTTGGATTCTGCACACCTCCATTGAAGAGGATGAACAATAAGTCATGATGAATGCTCCGCACTTTTTCTCTTAAAGACGGCGCGTAGCGCAAAGTCTGCGGCAAAGCTCGCTGGGGGAAGCTTCCCCCAGCAGACTTTGGAGAGAGTACTCTCTCCCACGAGCTTTGCGTCAAACTTCGGAGATCTAATTCAGTCTCCGAAGTTTAATACCTGGTTGACTCTTATTTGATCAGAGAACGAGTTGTCAAGTTCATAGGGTTGACAGTTTTTTAACTACAAGGATTCGAGTAGCCACGCCCGTGGGATTAGCTGATTTCAAGAAGCTGCCATCAGGCACTTTTTCATCCCAGGCGTTATGGGAAGTCATCCACTGACGAAATTCTTTGAATTTGCGATCACTGCGGAAGAACACCGATTCTGGAGCAATCGTTACAAGAATGCCGCCACTTATCAAGCATTTGTAAGCGTGGTAAGTATGCTCACAAAACTCGGAGAATGGCGGATTCGCAATAATTGCGTCCCATTTTTCACCACTTGCAGAATTCAGAAAGTTGTAGCCAATCACGTTGAATTTCTTTAATTCCAGGATTCTCCGCAAGTTCTCTTGAATTTCGATAACATCAAGATGAACGTCTGGGTGGTACCGAAGGATGGTTTGAGCGAGATCAGCTTTTCCTGCACTCGGTTCAAGTACTTTCATCCCTGGTTTTAGTTTTGCTAACTTTACCAGGCGATCGCACAAATCATTTGGAGTCGGGAAGAAATCGTGGATTTTCAACCCTATTAATTCAGCCTCCAAACGACGAATTTGTACTTGAATTGGATCTTCAGTCGGCTCTGAGTGCAGTTGCTTCAGTGCAACAATTGCTTTTTCAACCTGTAGCCAATTATAAATGTTGGCTCTCTTTAGACTAAGTTTCCAATCAGCGTACTTATCACTCAGGAAAACTTTTTTTCTATCCAATTCACTCCAAGAGGGGGAGGATATTTCTCTGAGAACCTCTAATTGAGCTTTGCTAGAGATGCCTCTCAAAATGTCTGGTAATTCCCCAATCTCTATAGAAGAGGCGATCGCAAACAGCCAAGATTGAATCTGTTCCAATTGCTTGGCTTCAAAATACATCCCCTCTGCAATTGACGCTCTACGCCTGGTTGGGCGTTGTTGCGCGATCGCCGGGTTTTTCTTTGCATCGATTTTCTCTTGCAAAGATTCTGCTAATTTTCTAAGTTTTGCTGCTTGAACGGGATTGGGTATGCGAATACACAACGAAGATTCCCCTACGAGTGGTGCATCGAAGATACTCAATTGATACATATTTGTTTAGAGTCTTTAAATTACTTGATGTTTAACGCTGTGCCAATTCCAGAATTAGTTCTGTTGGAACTCCCCATGATTTGCACTCAAAGTCCATTGACAATCGCTCTGCTTTTCTCACGCTGGCAGCAGAACATTGCTCATTTTCGATAAGCCACTGTCGGAATTGCAGTGCCTTTTCTTTTGACTCGAATCCGAAATAGGAAACCTTTCGATTCCCTAATGGATCTGTAATTGTGGCCACTCTTTTTGACAGGATGTTGAGATTCCATCCATCAGCATTCAGTTGCACTCGGGTAATATCGATCATTGGTTTAAATCGCGACTAGATTTCGACTTCTGGAATAGTTGCAAGATATTCAGTAGCAGTTATCTCGCCGCTGAAAAGCTTTTGCAGATTCAATGAATATTCGCTTGTTTCTACAGGTAAATCTGAATCATTGAATTGCTTGTTGTTACTACTAGTTGGTAATTTGGATAATGTCATTGACAATCGTTCTATGAAAGCCTCATGTAACTCTATGCTGTAGTTGAATTGGTAAAGACACGGGAATTCATCTTCATTAACAAAGCAATAGATGATAGAGATATTCTCAATAGGAACATTTTGTGTTTCTGTTAGTAGAAACAGTCTCAGTTGAGTCTGCCATGAATCTTCGAGATTATCGGGAATATATTTTCCCGTTTTCCAATCTACAGCTATGACTTTCTCTTTTTCCTCAACGAGCAAGTCATAATGTGCAACTAAATACCATTCCCCAATCAATTTTCCTTTGTTAACATTGCATTGCTTTTGAGTAGGAATACTGATTATTGGATATAGTTGTTCCACCCAATGAGCCATTTCTGGATAAGCTTCTAGAAATGGCTCCACAGGCAATCCCATCATTAACTGTTGCATTAGTAGATGAAATTGCCTACCTACTCTTCTCTCTGAAGAAAAGTTTGGATTCAGGGGTAGATACTTGAGACTCAGCTTGAAATTATGTTCTATTTTTTCTACAAATTCCAGCATTTCTGCGTCTATCTGTTTCATTACGCGACCCCTAATTCTTCTTATAGAGGTCGCGTAAGCGCAAAGTCTGCGGGAGAGAGTACTCTCTCCCGCGAGCTTTGCGGCAAATACCTGCTACAATTTTTCTCTACATTTTTGTTAGGAAATGTTGGCAAGTTTGTGGAGTGTTCTAATGGTAATTCCCCGTTTAGAGAAAGACTGCCATTTGTATTCGCACTCCCCCGGTTTATATTTAGGAGATAGCTGGCTCCATTTCTCCCAAGCTCCAAGAAGATTTGGATCTACAGATTTGAGCGCCATTCCCACTTTGATCCAACTGTCGTAATTATCCGCAAACCTGGGATGAATCACTTCCAGCAGTAGTAGTGCTTTGTCCACATCAATACCTGTTGGTTGCATGTGGCAGTGCTGTCGGTGGTATTGTGTTTGTGGTTTCTTTGGCTCAAGCTCTTCATCTGCTGTTGCCAGATGGCATGTCTGTGCTTTTGTAGGTGGAGACATCTGCTCAATTACCCACTCCGGGGAAGTCGCCACTTCTATTTCACTAGGGCTGCATCCAGGCAACCAGCGATAATACCCGGTTTCGGGGTGTACTGATGGTGGCAGCACAGATTGTAAGTTGCTGCCTCTCAGCTCAAGAGCTTCCTGAGGAGCGGTGGCGATTTTCCTGGATCTAAGAGATCTAGATTGCTTCAGGATTTTGAACAGGTACTGCGCCCTGGCGTGTCGCCCGGAGGTAAATGCTACTGTGGGGGGCAATGGCTCGGGAGCGATCGCTTTAATTTTGTCGTAGGCGCTCGTTCCATCACAGTCTATGGCTATCAGAAATTCAAGGGAATTTTGACCGCATAGTAAGCCGATACCTGTGGGCTGCACCGAGTAGAGAGAACTGGAGCGATCGCGTACCCTTACTTTTCCTGTGCGAGTAAGTTGAGAGAGCATTGATTGAGGACTTAAGGGATATTGCTCCCACTGGTATCCCAATGGTCTTTTTCCTTGCGTTGGTACTATGAGCCAGTGCAAGGGCAATGTCTCTAGAGTTTCAATCAGCTTGGTTGTTTGG
>JAQYWP010001216.1 GCA_029379285.1 Rhizonema sp. PD38 | reverse complement strand
TGTGTAAATACCTTTTTTTTTAATTTTTCTGCTATTCAATACTTAGTAAACTTTTTATTATATTGGTAAAAATTATACTTAATGGTAGTTTGGTTGACAAACCATGCTCTTTTTATAGAGTTTAACGAGTATAGTATTTTCGCATCAACACCAAATATTGATGTTACTAAAATTACCCTTCAATTCATAACTTGTAATTTAAATTTCATAACATATAAGTTATAAAGTTATATAGTGCGCTAGAGGCATTATGTCTTATTCATTTGATGTTTTATGGTTAAGTGCCAGTCCTAGTTTGAAATATTTTGACCAACCACTACTGCGTAACTTATCTAAATACTTGAATATTGCTCGGTGGGAGTACCGCCAAACCAAAGATGAAGCTAGTTCTATAGATAAAGCGGTGGCATTGTTATATGATTGTGTACAGTCTTGTGATCGCCCAGTTCATTTGGTAGGTCACGGAATTAGCGGTATAGTGGGCTTAATCTTCGCCCGTCAATATCCTCAACAAGTACAATCACTAACTCTATTAGCCGTAGCGGCTCAACCTGCAACGACTTGGCATACCCACTATTACATTCAGCGACAACTTTTACCGATAACCCGTGAGCAAGTTTTAGTCAACACCGTTCGCAGTCTGTTTGGGAATAAACATCATTACTCTACTAAGAAGTTAGCGATCGCCTTAGAGAGAGATTTAGAAGAATCCCCTTCTGTTCACTCGCTTTTCAGGTTAGCGAATTTACCTAAAGGAGACGTTTCTGTACCACTCATGGTGTGTGGCAGCAAGACTGATCCAGTTGTCCATCCACCTGTGTTGCATGAGTGGCTGACGTGGTTAAAGCCAAAAGATAAACTTTGGGAATGTCCAGCAGGGTATCACTTTTTTCATCACTTTTACCCTCAATTGGTTGGAAAGCAAATTTTACAATTTTGGCAACTCAATCATCCGCAGTTACTTCCAAAAATAGTCAATAGTTGAAAGCGTTGGCGTAAATAGACAAAAGGGACATCAACCAAAATTTATACATAATTCTAGCTGAAAGACCAGTTTCGAGATAATCCAACTGTTAATGCTAATAATTACACTTTTCTTGCGATTGGTAACTACAACGCACCGAGCCAGCTTGTTCGTTAAGGTGCGTAGGTGTTCAGAGTGATGGTTGGACTTTGGCTAACCTTGATGTGGCTTTTCATCAGTTCCGTCTTACAAGCCTATACTCACTTATGAGTAATTAAATAGTGATTGTTGTCAAGCCTACCTAACCTAAACGAATAAACAGTGTAAACTCAGAGTAATAAGCGCTTTGGAGAAGCACCATAGTGCATCTCTACTGGTACAACAGCTTAATATATATTCAAAAACGTCTGCTATGAAAGATTCTTTCACAACAAACACAGCGTTGCTTCGCAAAAAAATTAGAGGATACTTACAGTTTGGTAATCAACGGTTTTTGGAAACACCAGAGAGATCGCTATTGGAAGCATATCAGTCTGCTCAAATCATTAAAAATATTGAACTTGATCATTTTGCTGGTCAAAAAATATCACCTGAGTCTGTTGATTATACTGAAAGTGTCATGAGCTATTGGCAAGTCTACCTTGCTAAAAACTTAAGTATTATCAAAGTGAAGCTGGCAGAGTTTCGGCTGAGTCGTTCGCTACTAAATACCTCCAATTCCGTATTTTTAGAGAAGCTCAAGTTTATTGATGATGTTATAGCTAAGTATATTCCTCAGGATGAATTGATTGAAAGTGCGATCGTGCCCATCGAACAACCTCTGCCAATAATAAACCAAGAGGTTATGTTTCGAGAGCCGATTTTAGATAATACAGCCCCTCCTAAAAATAGACCTAAATCAGATAAAACTGGTGTATTACCAAGGTCTATTGGCAGAACAATTGATAGAATTAAAGCAGATCTTTCTCCTCAAGGAGAACAGCAATTTGTTAGAAATTTTCGGATTTCTAGAAATAAAACGAGATCTGCTGTAAGATTTTTAGTCCTACTTATTCTTGTACCAGTTTTAACTCAAAATATATCCAAACATTTTCTAGTCAAACCGATAGTAGAGCGAATACAAGGTGAGAGCAAATCTCATATTTTTCTAAATTCTGAAATGGAGGAAGAAGCTTTCCAAGAATTAAAGACTTTTGAAAAGAAACTACAGTTCAAAAGTCTTATAACCAAAGCACCACCCCTCTCCACAGAAGAAAAAGAAGAACAAGTAAAAGAGAAAGCGCTCGAGCTAGTTGAGGAATTTCGTGATAAAAGTACTCATGCGATTAGCAATGTATTCGCTGATGTAATCTCACTTTTGGCTTTTGGGATTATCGTTGCTACAAGTAGAAGAGAAATTGCGATTGTGAAGTCGTTTATGGATGAGATCGTCTATGGTATTAGCGATAGCGCCAAAGCTTTTCTGATTATTTTATCAACAGATATATTTGTCGGATTCCACTCCCCACATGGATGGGAAGTTCTTTTAGAAGGGACGGCAGAACATTTAGGACTACCAGCAAATAGAAATGCAATATTTTTATTTATTGCAACATTTCCTGTGATTTTAAATACTGTATTTAAATACTGGATATTTCGTTATCTCAGTAAATGGTCTCCTTCAGCATTAGCGACAATGAAAGAAATGGACGAGTAAATCGCTTACGCTGACAATAATTTTAGATTGGTTAATAATTAGTAGTTAGTAGATAATAGTTGATCGTTAGTATATCAACTAACAACTATCATCT
>JAQYWP010001215.1 GCA_029379285.1 Rhizonema sp. PD38 | reverse complement strand
CACCACCACCACCACCAATGGGCAATATTCGCTCTTCTACGCAAACCTTAGATATCTCAGACGCTCGAAATGCCCATCGCGCTGCTGCTCAGCTTGTACCGCCACAGCCTGTGTTTACTCCCGTACCTTCTAAAAGCAGTTTGAAACTGACGTTAGAGCGATTGATTCAGGAAGCTTACGATGAAGGATATTCTGATATTCACCTAGGTGTGGGTGAAATCCCTCGCTTCCGCAACCGAGGAGAAATGCAGCTAACAGATTATTCACAAACAGATAAAGAGACTTTTATAAGTTGGTTGCAGGAGGTACTGACAGAAGCGGAAATCAAGCAATTTGAAAAATACTTAGAATTTGATGGTGCAACTCAATACGATTTTGCCCGCGTGCGGATCAATATATTTGACTCCCTCAAAGGCTATGCAATGGTACTGCGGTTGATTCCATTGAAAATTCTCACAATCGAACAGTTACGGTTACCTAGCATTTTTAGAGATATCTGCCACTATCATAAAGGTTTGATTTTGGTAACGGGTCCCACTGGTTCTGGTAAATCGACCACAATGGCGGCGATGATTGACTACATCAACCAAGAGATGCCCAAGCATATCATTACCATTGAAGATCCAGTTGAATTTGTTCATAATAGCCAGAAGTCTTTAATCAAACAACGGGAAGTGGGAATGCACACCCGAAAATTTGACAACGCTTTGAAAGCCGCTTTGCGCGAAGATCCAGATTTGATTCTCGTGGGAGAAATGCGGGATAAAGAAACGGTTAACACCGCATTAAAAGCCGCTCAAACAGGTCACCTGGTTATGGGAACCCTCCACACCAATAGCGCTGTGAAAACGATTGAGCGTATTCTCAATCTCTACGCAGGTGAGGAACAGGATGCAATGCGGGTAGGGCTTGCCGAGTCATTAGTCGCCGTGATTGCCCAAGGTTTATGTCGCACAACCGATGGCAAGCGTGCTGCTTTCCATGATATCTTGATCAATACTGACGCTGTCAAAGACTGGGTGAAAGATGGTAAGTATGATGAAATTACCGAGCTGATGAAGCAAGCCGGTTTTGACGGCATGATTACGATGAACCAGTCTTTGCTTAACCTCTACCAAGAAGGTCGCATTACTGAAGAAACTGCTTTAGAGATGTCCCCGACTCCAAACGAAATGGCTCAATTCCTGCGAGGTAGAGTATAAGGAACAAGGAATGGGGAATCGGTTATTTTCTTACTCATTACCCATTACCAATTATCTTGACTTTAAACAAACCATCTCTACCCCAAATTTTCAAAGGCATTGCGCTGTTTACTCCAGCAGGTGATTTAATTTACTGCATTGACCCTAGTAAGCAAGGTCGATGGCATTTACATCTATGCTTGACTTTACAAGAAATCTTAGACTTACCAGAACCGCCTCACTTTTTAGTGCCTTGTTACACGGCGACTATTGACTACTGGTTAGATCCGCGCACTCAACAAATCAAAACTTTTGCCGAAGCTTATCCGGCAGTCATGCGACATCAGACTGTGCTTAACACCATTTTTGATACAGATGATTTAGTTTGGGAACAGTCTCCTTGGCAGGACGGGTTGTGCGATTATATGGTGTTAACAACTTACCGTTCCTCATTCCCGCAACTTTGGCAAGATCACGACTTAATTGTACGCTTAGAGCCTTCCGAACCAGCACCTTTGTACCAACAAACCGTTGCACAAGAGGTGCAACTAAAAACTCAAGGTTATATTCTCCGACTGTTTGTTGCCGGACAAATTCCAGGTAGCGAACGCATCCTGAAGAATTTACATCAACTCTTAGAGCAGCATCTAAGTCAACCTTACACTTTGAAAGTTATTGATGTTGTCACTCATCCAGAACTTGCAGAAATCAATCAGGTTTCCGCAACTCCAACCCTCATGAGAGTTTGGCCTCATCCTATTCGGCGAATTGTTGGAGATTTGGAGAATGTGGAAAAAATCCTACAGATGTTAATTGCTTAATACCTTTTCTCTATGTTCGTAGTTGCGCTTCAGCGCTAAAAGACTATCTCAAACAAAGACAGCAATTGTTCGGTGAGGAGCGGATTCGGCTTCGACTTGCCGTATGGCAGGAACTTATCGGGCAAGCTCGGGCTGAAATGGAAAACGGTAGCGCTTTAGAAAGTGAATCTGTACAAGCATAGGCTTGATGGTGGCTAGAACTGATTCACGAATTTACAGATGACGATGCAGGAATTGAGCGATCGCGAGTCAACAAGGTATCTGCAGGAGGAACCTGAAGTTGCCAGTCGAGGTGTGCTCTACGGAATACATGGGCAAAGCAATAGCAGCGTTAACGTAAGCGGAGCCATGCGAGCTTTGAGCGAACAAATGCCGTTAGGAATCGTTAAAGCATCTGAACAATCACCTCCGTAGTTTCTTTTGACGGGACGACGGGAATTATCTCGAATTCACCCAGATCTTCCCACTGTAATACCCACTGCTGAAGAAGGCGCAAGTCATCACATTCCATAAGTTGAAAGCAACGGTTGAAGTTTACCTCAACCCAACTGTCTATCACTGTCTAGGGAGCAATGCGATTTTGTGAGATGGATCCAAAAACGAGCGATCGCCACCACCCGCTTCTCAGTATTAAAAAATATTTATTACGTAATATCTAGAAAAAATACTTAAAAATCTGGAGAAATCGATAATGATATAGGACTTACGCATTGACAAATTAGACAAAAAGTGCAGTAGTGAAAAGAAGAAAAA
>JAQYWP010001214.1 GCA_029379285.1 Rhizonema sp. PD38 | reverse complement strand
ATTTTTTGAGTTTCAAAATGGCGATTAATATTGTATTTTTTTCAAAATGAGAATTGCTGGTTGTTTAATCGAGTATGGCGAGGACGCAATGCTGGATGCTGCAGTCCAACTTAGAAAAACTGGGGAGATTTTGACTCAAGAAGATAAAGAGGGATATTTTCTGAATTACTTGCAGAATGCTCAAAGGGGCTTTAAGGCTGTAACTCCCAAAAAACCCATGACAGCGATTAAGAGCGTTGCAATTGATACAGCTACAGCTGCAATATTCCCAACGGAAATCATGCAGATGTTGAAAAAAGCTGATATTCATTTAGTTCCAGCGTTGGCAGAGAAATTGTGGGCAGCGCATTCAGAGAAGTTTGTGGAAGCGATCGCTTACGTTGACCAAAAGGTTAAAGAAGGCAAAGTCGCCAATCGTGAGGGATATTTCGTCAAGTGCTTGGAGGAAGGTTGGTTAGTGAAGAAGCCGGAACCTGAAAAGCGAGATCCACATACTCTGACAGACGTACAGCAACAATGGTACGAGTGGGCGTGTATGACTGGAATATGTGTTAATACTCCAGTCAAGGATTTGCCTACTAAAATGGGGGTGTTGGCTCTGTTAATCCCAATTAAGAGACAGGCGACAATTTGACCCGCCGTATGACCTTGTGGCGATTGATGTGGCGATGCGGGAGTATCCGATCTCGTTACTATAGGGATAAGTACAAATGCGTTTAGCAAAGCGTGTATTGTAAAGTTTTGTGAAAAGTCTTCGTAGTCGAGCGATGCCTGCGGTCACGGAGCAATTAAGTATCGCCTCCTTGGGTCATGGCAATTTCACTCGTGACGGACAGCCAAGTTACAGTCAAGTTCTCTTCATGTTCCGGTAAAGGTAGAGGTCTTAGGCTCAAGCTCATGATCTGGCTATCAAATAATCCGCCTAGTATTGATAACATTGTCACAGAATCATATTTTCTACATTTGGAGAAAAGTTATGTATACTGTTTCAAAGCAGTCTATAACCTTAAAAGTTATGCACATTAGTATCGCCGACTACACAAAAAAGAAATTTCACTTCTCCTGTGCTATCCGTGGATTGATTAGAAGTCAAATTGTGTCAGATCTAACCCTTGCGTGGTTAAAAGCTAACGATATTTCCTCGGCTCTTGCCCCTTCCCGATAGACTACGTTTGGACAAAGAAATTCGGGATTTAGTTGAAGCTATTAAACGAGCAGTCAAACGAGATTCATTTGAACTAAAAATTATAACTTCTGGATATGCTCTCGTTCAGTTAATTAGTTATACTACTACTGATAAGCTCTTAGAAGAACTCTTTTTTTTATCAAACTAGACCCATGTATAGCAGCGATAACGTAAAGACTCAGGAAGATTGGTATTTATCAGCTAACTGGATCGATGCTGATGATGCAGATATAGATGGATATGTAAATTCGTTAAATAAAAATGAGCTGCCAAAATACGATCTCAGAGAGAAATTGCACGATTGGAATAAAAATGGAGTAGTGATTTTTAAAGATATAGTTGATACAGAGTTAATTCAAAAATTCACTTCGGATTTGGAATATGTTTTAAATAATAATACAAAGTATACCGTTCTTGTGGATGGCGATGCTGAAATATTTGAAAAATATAGATTTCTTAATAAACTTTCAACTAAGCAGATAAATCAGGGTAATATTAGACTCAGCGAGTTTCATAATTTCTCGTATCATGGGATATTGCTTTCGATGATTCCAGAGGCTATCTCCTTCTTATCACACATTTTTAGAAGTCAGCCTAGTTTACTACAAAGCTTAACTTTTAAAAGAGGGAGCGAGCAAGATATTCATCAGGACTTTCCATATGTTTATCGGCAAATCGAATTAGCCAAGCTGGCGGCATGCTGGATACCTTTGGAGGATGTACATGAAGATTCAGGTCCCTTACAATATTATTGTGGGTCTCACAAAGTTAATAAAGTAGGTTTCTTCGACTGGGGCAATGGCTCTATTATTCAATATGACAGGGTTAATAACACTGATAAATTTGAGCCATACTGTGAGTTTTTAAAAAATCGGATTGATGTATTAGGACTGAAGCCTGAAAGGTTTCTACCGAATAAGGGCGATCTATTAATTTGGCATGGTGCATTAATTCATGAGGGAACAGAGATTAAAGAGCCCAAATTAACTAGGAAATCATTTGTCTGCCATTATACACCCCTGCACAGTCACTTTGAATTAAAGCGAAATAAATTAAAGGGGGGATTTGCGTTCGGGATTCCAGCACACCACGATATTAGGGATTATCAGCAAAGCAATTTATTAATCAGAAAACTGAAAAAGTTGAAAGACAAAGTTAAGAGGATATTTTAAAAAGTAAGAATACATCCGCAGGACTTAGTTTTCCTCAGTTATCATTGCCTAACCGAGTATGGTGAAGACGCGATGCTCGATGCTGCGGTTCAACTTAGAAAAACTGGCGTACTTGTCACTCAGGAGGATAAAGAGAACTACTTTCTAAACTACTTGCCTTCATGTGTAGCAGTTGAGGCTGTAACTCCCAAGAAGCTGAGCATGACAGCGGTTAAGAGTATTGCTTCAAAGGAGGCTGCCCCATTCCCCACCGAAATCATGCTTCTTCTCAAAAATGCGGAAATTCATTTAGTGCAAGCTTTGGCAGAGAAGTTGTGGGCAGTGTATTCTGAGAAGTTTGTTGAAGCGATCGCTTATGTGGACCAAAAAGCTAAAGAAGGTAAAGTCT
Source organism: Rhizonema sp. PD38 (assembly GCA_029379285.1). GTDB lineage: Bacteria > Cyanobacteriota > Cyanobacteriia > Cyanobacteriales > Nostocaceae > Rhizonema. The sequence goes on along the minus strand of JAQYWP010001214.1, from coordinate 9 downwards.
CCAATCGTG
>JAQYWP010000220.1 GCA_029379285.1 Rhizonema sp. PD38 | reverse complement strand
GGGTGCATCGGGTATCGACCACAGAGAAACTATGACACTGGGAACCCCTGCGGCAATTATGGAACGGGATAACCCAATTACCCCATCACCTGTTAACCGACCTTCCCCAGTATCACAGGCACTCAGGACAACTAATTCGGCATTGAGTTTTAAATCCAGAATTTCGCTAGCGGTGAGCAAGCCGTTATCATTACCAGAGGAAGCAAGGGCTACAGCACCCGGAACACCCCCACCTGTAAAATCATCGAGTAAGCCGTGTGTAGCTAAATGAATGATTCTAGCTTTCAGCAGTAGGGGTAATATACTTGCTTTCGTGGCTTGTTTTCCAATTAGGGGTTGTGTTTGAAATATAGATGCAATGGCTTTGGCTTCTTTTTCAGAATTTGGTAGTGAGGCTAACTGCTGTGGTGGTTGTCCAGGTTTTTTGGCAACCTTTGGCATTGTAGGATTGCCAACTACCAAGATATCTTTAGCTGAACCTGGTACTTTTTGCCGGAGTTTGTGAGTAGAATCCAATACTTGAATCGAGGGAGCGGTGAGGATGGTATGCTGATCAATTAAGTATTGCCCTGATGGATCTTGCAATGCTGGGAAAGGAACTAAAAATAGGGCATTTTGAGGGATGAAAATGATGCGAGCAGTTTCGTCCTTTGGCAGTATGTCTGCAATTGGTTGGATAAGTAGCTGATAAAGTTCCTGTAATTGGGAGTTTTTGGTGTTTGTACTGGAACTATTTCTGCCAATTTTTTTCACTACATCGAGGATTGGACGTTCTATTGGTGGTTTCCCTGCCTCCCAAGACGGCAAGCGGATAGTGATTTTGCCATTTTTCACATCGACTGATACTACTTGCCAAGCTTCCCAGTCTGAATCATCGTCATTGAGTTTAACGCGATCACCTGGTGTAAGAGTAATTTGATTACCACGGCTAGCAGTATTTACACCTTTAACTATCGACTGACGAGCCTGGGCTACTTGATCTTCTAGGGAGATATCTTGTTGTTGCCACAGGGGTTTTAGGTCTGTGCGGCGAAATGTGACTTCACCTGTTGGTTTGATTACCCAAATATATAGTTCTGATTCCTTGGTTTTTGGTTGACCTTGAACTTTGAAGTAATCGTAAATAATTGAATATTGAACAATGGTGGCGTTTTCTGTTTTGGCAATTTGTTGGATTTGCTGAATATTTGGTGCCGATGGGAGTTGCTGGCTTGGTTGAAAAGCTATCTTAGAAGCTAGCAATTCTACAAAGGCGCGAGCACGACCACGTTCAGCCATTTCTAGAGCTTTATTATTCTTGTTTTGGGCAACCAGGACTTGTTGTAATACAACATAGGTCCTGGTTTGCAGATCGAAAATTGATACCTTATTGCTATCACTAAGTCCTGGACGTAGGGATTCCAAAACTTCAATAGCTTTGTATAAAGTTGTTTCTGCTTCTGGAAAGCGGCGAGTTTGCCAGTAAATCTCTCCCAACGAACCTAAAGCTTTGGCCTCACCTTGCCGATCTTTCCTCACCTGGGCGATCGCTAACCACTGCTGTTCATACTTGATAGCCTTAGTATAGTCGCGTAGATAAAAGTAAGCAATTCCCAAAGCACCCAGTGTTCTGGCTTCGATCCTTTGGTTTTTTCTAAACTGTGCGATCATTAAAGCCTGCTGTTCATAATCGATAGCCTTAGTATATTCGCCCTTCTTGGAGTATATCACTCCTAAATTCAGTAGCGTTACTGCCTCGGCGTCTCGGTCTTTCATCTCCCGTGCGATTTGCAAATGCTGCTGCTCAGATTCTATAGCCTTAACATAGTTGTTCAAGGCTAGGTAAGCATTTCCCAGATTACCCAGCGCTGCTCCCTCTCCTCCTTGATCCTTCAAATCCCGTGCGATTGTCAACGATTGCTGTTCATACTTGATAGCCTCTGTATAGTTACCTAAGTAAAAGTAAGTAATTCCTAAAAGCCCCAGCGCTGTTGCTTCAGCTTGACGATTTTTTAGATCTTGTGCAATTTTCAACCACTGCTGTTCGTACTCGATAACCTTAGCATAGTTGCCTAAATTCAAGTTAACCTTTCCCAGTTGATGCAGCACTTTGCCCTCATTCAGAGGGTCTTTTATCTCTTTATACAAAGTTAGTGCCTGCTGCAAATATCGCAATGCTTCTAAAAACTGATTTTTCTGATATTGCTGCATTCCTTGCTGCAAAAGGAGAGCAGCCTCAGCTTCACGATCTGGTGTTTGCGCCCATACTAAAGCAGAAGTTTGACAGTTGAAGGTTGGCAAAGGTACAAAAATCAAAAATAAACAGTTACAGAAGAAAAATAAAAAAGGAGAAATCTTTTGAGTAATTCCTTGAGTTACTGATGTAAATTCAATATGAACATGCATAGGATAGAGAGGAAAAAAATCAACGACAAATGATGGTGTATTTCTTTAGTTTGAGAAGCAACGATAATGAATCTTGTGCGTAAGTAATAAACGAGACAAAAAACACTTTTGTAGCGTACTATTAACATGGTTCAAAGGCTGATTGTTTTATCCACACTCAGTTCGAGTTAACCTAATTCGCTACTAATGATGTTAAGATAAATTATCAAAAATTGATAGTTTAAACTCTTATATATAGCGATTCCGGTTCCAATACTGCTCGGTTAAGGAAATAAAGTAGGCTGAAACCCTCGCAATATCGTTGTCTATGATGCTCAAAAAGGGCTTAACCGAGCAGTATTGATTCCGGTTCTAATAAGGTACACATGGACGGGCTAGGACGGGTAGCAGACAAGAATTCAGGAGTCTGAATGCAATTAGTTGGCTATTTAAATCAGAAGCATTGCCCTGGGATTTAAATCCTTTTATCTACCATCCATAATCATATCCTTGATCCAAAGAACAGATGCATTGCCCGGATGGAAGATTATAAGTCATAGTATCTTCATAAGATTGATCTGCTATGGTAAATGTTTTTTTATTTGAGTAATAATCATCCTTAGAATCAAGATTAAGCGTGGATTGGGTTTTATTGTTTGCTTTTTGGGCAATCAAATTATCTTGGGATAAGCTTGAATAACGTCCTCCAGGGGTGAACCAAATTTCACCTACTCTATCTCTAGCTGTTCGTTTACGCAGCTGCGGTTGGCGAGCCAATTTCCGGCTGAACTGTTGATGAATATTATTCAAACGTCCCTGATTCATCAGAAGATGTCTGCCAGCTCCAAGCAACTCGATTTCTTGATTTGATAAACCCAACTGCAAATGAGCATTGATAGCGCGAATCCGATCACAGTTACCTTTATAAGAACTAGCAATATCTGTAGCTGGATTTTGTAAGTGGTTTAGCTGAATCTGGGTATGATTGCTCAATACTGTATCTGTGTATCCGGCATTATGGAATTGAGGCTCTATACTTACAGGCGCAACGGCAGCTATCAAGGCTATAGCATTAAGTATTAACATCTTTCAGGTTCCTTTAGTTATAAATAAAGCTACAAACGTAGAAAACTTGATTCCGGAAAAAATGCACATTGGCTAATCTGAATTATTTACTATTTGTGTGCCTCAAAAATAAACTTTTAGCGTTTTAGAGGTGTTTGAAGCAAGACTATTATAGACTGCTTGTTGGAGTTAGAAAAATAATAGAGTTATTGCGTGAATTGACAACAGGGAACAATAGGTTCTGAGACAAATTCTTGTAATTCCACTTTTAGTGACTCTAACAAATCTTGCCAATCCTTTCCTATCGATGCATCCTTGGGTTTCATACGACGTTCTTCCGCCAGGAGGGTTAAAGCATCATACCAAACACCATTTTCGGCGAACACCGAAACGCGCTCTGTTGGTGTATTTGCTACGTCTAAGAGACTTTTTAAATTAAAGTTGATAGAAATTTTTTCAATGTATCCTTTAACAAAGGTATCATTAAGGCGATTTTCTGGGTCACATATAAAGGATAGTACCCAGTTGTATTTGTTTCCATTCTCTAATCTTGGTGCATTTTGGGGCAGGGTAATACTAATAATTCCTGGGGTACTTGTTAATGGGTAAGTCTTTTTATATACCATATTCTTTTGGTCATTTAGCAGCAAGAATTCAACAGGTTTTGTAGATATAGATTGGTAGGGAATGTAAAACCAGAATGTGGGATGTTCAGAAATTGTTAACCCAATATTTGTTGGTGGAACCAAAGCGGTCATAGGTTTTTTAGTTGCGGGACAGTCTGCTCTGGCAGCAGCATAACTTCGCTGACCAGGCGCTCCTTTTGGAGGTAAGATAAAGTGAATAATTTTGGAAATAAGTCCCGACTTTTCAGACCCATTTGTAGGTGTTGGCGTTTTAGGCTCTTGTTTTTGTTGTTGTTTGGAAGTAACACCATCTTCGGTAATCTTAATAGGCTGCGGCACTACTTTAACAATAGGATAAAAGCCTAATGTTAAGGTAAAAATTAGAGTTAAACTTAGATGTGGGAAAAGCAACTTTATCATTTTTTTATAGAACTCTAGAAGAAACCTATATACAAAACAACCGACGCACTCTTTGTCCTTGTTCTGCTACTACCGATTATCCGTAAATTTGTGGTTGTATTTAAACATAATTATACCTGTACTGAGGGCAGCTATTGTAGAAGGAATGAATGGTAGCCAATAGCCTTTAATTAGAATGAACAAGCAGGTGCCATAGGAGACGATCAAAATAAAACCTGTGCTTGCAAGAACAAAAATTATTTTGTGATCGCGCCTAGTGATTTTCTGTAACACAGGCAAAATAAAAACGCCTCCAACCAAAGACCAAATCCATGTGTAAAAAATATCTCCCCACCAAGGTAGTACTTTGAGCAAAGGAGGATGTCCATCTAAAGCTGCACTAATAATCTGGCTTACCATTTGGGCTTGAACAAATACCCCCCGCATTGTTTGGTCTGGTTGCTCGTTGATACTATATGGGGTATAAAAATCATCTTTAACGCTACTAGCGGTCACACCAATGAGAATTATTTTATCTTTTACCCAAGAGGGGTTACATGTATTTTTTTGCAGAATATCTGTTAGGGAACATTGTCTGGCAATATTCCGAGAGCGATAATTAAGCAGCATTTGGTAACCATCATTCTGTAAACTTTGGTACCCCCCAGATCTTGGAAGAAATCGTTGTAAGCGAGCTTTTCCTAACACCAAGTCTCCTGAGCTTGTGTTTTCACGTTTAATATCTTTTTTAGCTAAGTAATATAGTGCCAACTTAAGGCTTAAAGAAAAGTCTGTATTACAATCCGTATTACTGTTAAAAGTTGCAGACCACAGATAGCGGCGAAGAATACCATCACTGTCCTTCTGCACATCAGCAAAACCTATACGATCTGCTGGGATTTCGGGCGGAGGTTTAATACCTTTTTCTCGAATCGTAGGGTCAGTGTCTTTATTCGTCGGATCATTACCTATGCATATCCCAATGAAATTATCAGTATTTTGTAAATTTTTCGCTAATTTTGGTTGGTCGCTGCTAACGGGAAAATCACGAATAATATCTAAGCCAATTACTCTGGGTTGTAATGGTTCTAGTTTTTCTAAAAGTTGAGCTAATGCAGTATCAGATAAGGACGAATCGTGCCTTTTCATTCCGTTCTCATCTTGATATTTTCGGTCAGTTTCATCGATAGTAACGACTAAAAGCCGAGGATCTATTCCCAGATCCGGGCGTAGCCGCATCATCTGGTCAAAAGCTCGGAGTTCAAATCCTTGTAGGATTCCTGAAAATCGTGTTACAGTCACTAAACCTGTAATCACTAAACTTGCAAATGGAATAAAAACGGAGGGTTTGAATTGAATTCGGAAAGGAATGACTGGAGTAGGTGTTCCAAACAGTTGACCGTCATCATTATCACATCTCGGCTCGATACCATTATGGATTTCACGCCCTGTAAAAAACGGGTTGCGCGGGTATAGTATGTTACTTACAGACTGTGGGGCAATCTTAAATGTTTGGGCAATAGCTTGTAATTTGGGATTTCCAGGGTTTGTTTTATAGGCTGCATGGATTAAGTTTTCAATCCATCCCTGTGACTCTGCTGCTTGTATTAAGACAAAAACAATTTGTTCTAAACTGCCTTCAGGTGCGATCGCTCTTAAATTCTTATTTAGTTCAAAGGATAACATCTGCTCTAAAGATGCCATGTTAGGAAAAGCATTTATTAAAGCTTCCTGTATTTTTTTGCGTTGCCGTCCAGATAAGCTCATGTTTCAATTGTTTTCTCAAGAGCAAGAGTGATGCTATCTCGGTCTCAGAGCATCCTATTTATTATTACCACACTTCCTCTGTTTCCAATTCCAGATTCCACAAAATCCGACTAAGGTAGAACACTCGCCTTGAAAGTTTTACTTTCGTCTTGGAGTGCCTCCTGCAGGGTAAGTATTTCTATCTTTAATTTCCGAAAATGCAGCTATCTCGGCTCAACCTCTTAAGGATTTAATTATCCAATTGCTTTTTTTATTGTTTATGAACTTACAACATATACTCGCATAATTGATTATAGATAATCTATCTAAAGAGAGCAAAATGTAAAATATCTACCTTTAGTATAGGTAACTTAATTTTTTATTTTGAATACCCAGATTATTGATATAGATGTCAGCTAAAGCAACTTATGCAGTTTTGAGAAACCTCAGCTACATTCAGTAGACCGAAAACTTTTGAAACTTGACGGAGGAGGTTAAGTCCCTTGCCTAGCACTCATCCGAACTGAGGTGTTCTAGGCGGTATAATAAAATACGTGCAAATTTTTCCACGTAGTAAAGTTTTGTAACGTAGAGTCTCAAAACCCTTAGAGGGACTTTTGGCGATTATAGGGGCAAATCCTTGGATGTTATGATTTTGATGAATTGGTGTTATACCATTTCACGAAAATCTTGATACAATTCGCTCAAGAACTGCATTCCCTGCAAGCCTAAATGTATCAACTTTAAAGTGAAACGGTATTACAGGCACTCAGAACAACTAACTCAGCTTTTGGCATCTTTAAATTCATGATTTCTGTAGCCGTAAGCCAACCATCATCTGTTCCTAAGGGCGTTAAAGCGATCGCCAAACGCTCCTCGTATAAGAATCTTGCAAATAGTACAGAGCATTCAGAACTCCCTGAAAATTGTTTGTTTCTTGAAAGATATGTGGGATCTAAATCTCTCCACGTCGCACTCCCTTGCGTGCCATTTGCGTGGGATTCCGTATCTGCGATTATCCGGACTTTATCTGACTACTTAAAATTGGTTTTCAATTCAATATTTCGTAAGAAAAAGTAAGCAATGCCTGCGAACAGAATGCCTAATTCAAAACCAATATCAATTCCGTGGGGAGGATTCAGAAAGTAAGCAAGGGGACCTACAGAATATACCTGCGCAGCACCTAGGTAAACTCCAAATAAACCAAACAACATCGATAGCATTGCAGCCCATCCGATGGGCAGTCGGCTGGGATTGTTCCAGTCATCAACATTGTAATGTCCGCGACGGAAAACAAAGTGTTCTAGAATGAGAACAATCGACCAAGGACCAAGCCAATAACTGATGAGCAGCAAAAAATCGGTGAGTGTTTCGTTGAAGTTGTGGGCAGCTGTAATTGCGATCGCAACATAGATCGCCGCACCAATAAGTGTCCATACAGCCCGATTGATGCGCCCAAAGAAACGACCGAGTAATTGTATCGATAGAGCAAGACTGTAATCATTTGGGATATTATTTGCCACCACACTTAAAGCCATTAACATCAGAATCAGAGTCCCAAAGCCACCCAATGGACTAACAACACCCGCAAACAATTCTCCACCAATCTTACCTTTTAAGCTGGGAACGGTGGATAAGGCAAGACCGAGTATTTCTAGCAGCACACAAGGTAGAAAGACACCTAAGAAAGTTAACCAAAAGATCCGTTGAGACGAAGTTTCCTCCGGTTGGTTGACATTATAATCAGCAGCATATGAACTCCATCCTGTAGCGAAACCATAAACAGCACCACCAAAGGACATGAAACTCGCAACTTCGGCTATGCCTTTTGCAGATGATGTGATGTGAAAGTTTGGTGCGGCAGTAACGAGAATAATCAGAAAAATTACAGTCATCGGTATCCAAGCATAACGCTCATAACGATGTACATACACATAACCGTAAAGACTCACCAATGTCGTCACCCCGGCAATACACATAATACCCGCCCAACTGGGAACGACTCCATTACTTAAGGCAAAAATTAATTGACCCCCAACTATTACATTAACAACAGACCAACCAATGCAAGTAACGACGTTAAAAAGGGCTACAATTGCGGCACCCACCCAACCAAATGAAAAGCGAGAGATCGTCATCTGCCTTAGTCCTAACTTTGGCCCTAACGTAGAGAAAAAAGCAACTGGGAGGACACCAAGTGCATTGAACAAGAAGATCGCGGCGACACTATCCCAAAATCCCAGACTAAAGACAAAAGTCGCCAAAGAACCGAGGGCAACTGTAGAGATGACCAAATTAGCCGACAACCATATGGTAAAGTTGTCGAAAATGCGAATATGAGTGCGAGATGTGGGTAAAACTCGCTCAATTCCATGTGTTTCAATGCCTTTAGGTTCTAACAAATTACGCCTCACTACGCTGCCTCCAAGTTTATGTATGTAGTTCACGTAATTATGCGGCACACTAGGAGAGTTGTACTAGATGTAAGCAACAATAATTGCTAATGGGAGAAATTCGATGAATAAATTTCAGATCAGTCTCGACTTCAACGATGTCGATTTAGGTTCCTTAGAGACAGAAGATGATTTTTCTCAAGAGGCAAAAAGATTACTACCTAAGGCACTCGTCAAGTTAGGCGAAAGTGTTGGAGAAAAGACATGGGAAGATTTACAGCAAAGTTTTAAGGGAGTAGGTGGTAAAGTCAACTCTCAAAGTGAGAAACGTAAGTTTATTCAAGAAACAGGAAGAACTTATCACCGCAATGCAAGTAGTAGAGAAAGGCAAGAATTGGAAGAATATATAGTAGAACAATTACATAAACACAAGCAATCACATACCTTGTAAGCTTTTAACAGCTTAGTTCGAGAGGGCTTGAAGCTGTAAATTAATTTCTCTGCATATCTATGCATGAAGAAGGATTTTGCTGAACTTTTATTTAATTATGTTAGAATTGCATTATGCTTGACTAGTGGAAGGTAGCAACGCTCAGTTAGGTGTGAAATCTAAAAGATACGTACTACGAACTAGTTCTACAAATTAAATAAACTTTAAGTCTCGTACTGAAAACTATTTCAGGATCTCTAACTAAGAATTAGTGGTCACGGAACCGGAGTTAAGAAGCGATGGAACCAAGTCAAAAGACACTTCTAACCCGTGCAAACTTATACCGTAGAGTTGGACTTACCCATATTTGCAGGCTCTTGCCTAGATATGCATAAGTTTTTAGAAGCGGTGAGGATTATAGGATTTTTAGTATGTTCAATCCATAGTATAGCAATCCTAAATCATTCGTGAACAGTAAGATTCCCGGCAACTTTTACGAAGTCGGGAATCTGAACCTTACCTAAAAGAGAACGGGAAGTTGAAAGCCACCAAGTCTGAAGCTCACCGAACAGAAGATTCTGTCCGGCAGACTTCTTTACTACGTCATAGTAGCAATACCTTCGCCAAAAGAATGAGGGCTTTCGGTAGTAGAGTTATTGTTTACCACAACCACAACTCAATCAGTACGGAAAGCCCATGCCAGATATAATAGCACTGTTGGAATGCTGACAACGATATACAAAAAGAGCAACTTTGAGACCTCGCTAAAGTTGGAGTGAAGCAGGTAGTCAGCGAGGAATTAATGATGAGCGCGGCAAATTATTTTTAGATTATGTGCGGATTTTAAAAGACAAACAACCTTTATTTTTCCTAGCTAAGAATGTTTCTGGTATAGTTCACAAAAAGCATCAAGTAGCATTAAGCACAGATACTACTTTTACACCACTGCCACCAGTTTTTGCAACACAACTAATTTTCGTTCGGAATCTTTCACTATTGTCACTGGGCAATACAGCTTGCTTGTTTCCTAAGGTGCGGTAAGTGTATCGGTAATTAAATCTACAAGTACCGATATAACATTTTGGAGGAAGTACTTCGGGCACATGTTGCAATAATTCGAGTCAGCCCAAATCACGAGCGTTCCGCACAATACAAATTTGGGCGTTGCATAATGGCGGGAGTAATTCGTAGTTTGTAAATTCACATCTTGCACCAAGAAAAATTGATTGTAATTTATCACTCAGTATGAAACCAATAGTCCTTTATTTAACAAGAAAAGCAAAGAAAAATCATGTAGCTTTATCGTACATATTTTTAATTTCTACGGACTTATACGGTTAGGTGCAAGATGTGAGT